>CBFDUR010000503.1:0-1504 GCA_965613005.1 uncultured Ignavibacteriales bacterium | reverse complement strand
TTTCAACATTATTCCGTTCGTGAGTATTTGATTAAAGAAATTGAAAAACAAGGACGAATTTTACAACTGATAAATTTATACAGAGTTAGGGGGCACTTAATTGCAAATTTGGATCCTCTTGGTTCTAAAACTCCTTATCATCCTGAACTAGATCCATCTACCTATAATTTAACAATTTGGGATTTGGATAGGGAATTTATTACCGGTAGATTTTGCGGATTAAAAACAGCTATGCTGCGTCAAATCCTAGAAATACTGCATGAAACATATTGTAGAAAGATCGGTGTGGAATATATGCATATACAAAATCCTGCCGAAAAAACCTGGCTTCAAAGTAAGATGGAACCAATCAGGAATGTTCCTGATTTTGATAACGAGACTAAAAAAACAATTTTAGATAAATTAATAATCGCGGAAACTTTTGAACATTTTATCCATATTAAATTTATAGGGCATAAAAGGTTCTCACTCGAAGGCTCGGAAACTTTGATACCTGTACTTGATGTTATCCTTAATGAAGCTAACAAAGGTGGAATAAAAGAAGTGGTACTGGGGATGGCTCATAGAGGACGATTAAATGTGCTTGCGAATATTATCGGTAAATCTTATGATTCAATCTTTTCCGAGTTTGAGGATATTCACGATCCTAATTCGATAGAGGGATCGGGTGATGTTAAATATCATCTCGGAGCTTCCGGAAAATATAAGACTAAAAATGGAGAAAGCATTTCCGTTTCTGTTGCTTCTAATCCTAGTCACCTCGAGTGGGTGAATCCTGCAGTAGAAGGAATTATTCGTGCAAAACAAAACAGGCTTGGAGATAATAAAAACCATAAAAAAGTAATGTCGTTACTTATCCACGGTGATGCTGCATTCTCAGGCCAGGGTATTGTTGCAGAAACTTTGAACCTTTCGCAATTAAGTGGATATCGAACCGGCGGAACAATTCATATTATAATTAATAATCTGATAGGATTTACAACAACCCCAAAAGATGCCCGTTCGTCGGTATATGCCACCGATGTAGCTAAAATGATTCAGGCTCCAATATTTCATGTAAACGGCGAAGATCCCGAAGCGGCTATTTGGGTTGCAAAACTTGCATTAGAATATAGACAGATATTCAAAAAAGATGTTGTGATCGATCTTTTCGGTTATAGAAGATACGGACATAATGAGGCTGATGAACCAGGCTTTACTCAACCTTTACTTTATGAAAAAATTAAAAATCATCCTTCTGTTCGAGAAATTTACTCTAAAAAATTACTTGATACAAAGGCGCTTACTTCTGATGAAATAAAAGCTATGAATGATGAAATCTATTCTGCCCTTAGTAAATCATTTGATATGATCAAGAAAAGAAGTACTGGATTTGATCCCGATATTCCACTAGCTGTATCTAAAGAAAAGATAGAATCGATTACTCCCGATAAAAACACCGGCATTACAGAGGATGAATTGAAAACTATTGTTGAAGCAATTACTAGACTACCAAAAAATTTTA
>CBFDUR010000502.1:0-1514 GCA_965613005.1 uncultured Ignavibacteriales bacterium | reverse complement strand
ATGAAAATTCCATCATCAACAACATGAATGAATCAGAATTGCACGATTATTTTTCTTCTGTTATCGTAACCGTAAATAAATTTTTAGCGCCGTTTGAAAGGATCGTAGATTTTAGAACCATTTATAGACCTTTTGAAAATGAAAAGGGAGAGCTTACCCCAAAAGGCACTTATAGACGAAGGGTAATCGAAAAGAACTTTGCAGAACAAATTGAATTAATGTACTTAAAAGATTATTCCAGTATCAATATAAATAATATCGAAAGTCGTCTTCCAAACTGGTTCTTGCGGGAAAAAGGATGTTTAATCGGCGATATTATAGCATTACCAAACGGAATTTCAATCCCTAAGCTTCAGTTGTCATTGAGAATAGAACAAGATAAAAATCAACCGGATCTTATAAGAATCGGAGATTTCTATTATATAGTAAAGTCTTCTTATATAGATATGCAACTTATTTTTACTTCACCTTTACTTTGGATAGGTAACGACAGCTTATTTAAGTTTACCGGTGATTCTATTTTTAATTGGTTCAGACAAATTAATGAAAACAACGATATCCGGTTTTATAATAAGGCTACAATTGTAACCGTTGAGCCACATTTAAAAAAAATGATGAAAAAAATGTTTTCGGGTGAAGAACAAACGTTGTATGGATTGCATTTGGCTGTTTTACTTATTGAATCTGAGAACCCCGATGATGCGTATCTCGGACTTCAATATTTACATTCTTTTTTCGATTATAAATCATTGCCTTTTTATAGAATTGCACTCGAAATAATTTATCGGCCTAATCTAAGCGGGTCACTAGTTATCCGGCGTAAATTATTTAAACTCGGCTTAAATATAATTCACGGTTCGGAACTTTCGGAATTTTTAATACTTTACTTGAAATTCAATCACGATCTTTTGGACGATACAACTATTCATGCTTTAGTTGACATAAGTAAAGGAGATGAGAATCTTGATGCCATCGAGAAAACTTTAAAGCATGAAATTGAATTATATAGCATTTATCAAGTCCTTGAACATTCTTCGATACCTTCACTTTTTAATCTATTAAGTAACTATGGAATTCAACATCCCACCAGCTATAAAAGAATCCGGCAAATTTTAATGCACTACAAATTATTTGATGAATGGGAGGGGCTAATTAATATTGCAGATGATTCGAGGTTGAACATGTTGAAAGGATTCAGGAAATGGCTCGGGAATAACCCAAGTGTAGCCGTTGATGTAGAAACGGGAAAGGAATACCGATGGTCCGATGTAATTATTTTAGAAGAAGGTATTGATAAACAAGACAGTGAAAGAATAGTTAATGCGATAACCGAAACCCCCGTTTTAAGGGAGGCAATATTCCTATTTTCGGAAGGCACTTTGATTGGATTAAATAGTATTTTACCTGGGGGATTGTGGATTAGCCTTATAGGAACTTTGCATGAAAAAGCCGTTTACAGGGTAACCGTTCAAACAAGGTTTCAGGGTGCATTTGATGTTGCGTTTAACTTAAAT
>CBFDUR010000501.1:0-1519 GCA_965613005.1 uncultured Ignavibacteriales bacterium | reverse complement strand
TGCAATATCTTCACTCTTAAATCCTCTTCTACGTAAACCAATGATATTAAGCCCAAAATATTTTAACGGTTCACTTGCTGTAAGTATGTAAGGCGGTACATCTTGAGTAATCCTGAAACCGCCTCCAACCATAGCATGTTGTCCGACTTTACAAAATTGATGAACCGGTGTCATTCCGCCGATAATCACATTATCTTCAATAAGTACATGCCCTCCCACTTGAACCCCGTTTGATAAAATACAATCATCTCCTATCGTAGTATCATGGGCTACATGAGAATATGCCATTAACAAGCAGTTTCTACCTATTTTTGAAAAACCTGTTTCTTTTGTACCTCGATGTAAAGTAACATACTCACGAATAACAGTATCATCTCCTATAATAAATTCGGAGAACTCATTTCCAAATTTGAGGTCTTGCGGAATATTAGCTATCGCAGCCGCTTGATGAATTTTAACCCTATTTCCGATTCTTGCACCACCGTATATAACAACTTGAGGACCGATAACACAATCATCTCCTATAACACAACCATCTTGAATAATTGAGTAAGGCATAACCGTAATGTTATTCCCCAGTTTAGCGTTACTTCCGATAATAGCAGTAGGATGAATATTATTCATTAGCAATAATTAATTATTTTGATTTTGAACGTTATCGACAATAGCCGCCATAAATTCTGCTTCAGCAACCAAATTATTATTCACAAATGCTTTTCCACTCATTGTAACAACTTTACTTTTCTTATTTACCAAGTTTACTTCCAAAAATAATTGATCGCCCGGGACGACCGGTTTTCTGAACTTCGCATGGTTAATTTGCATGAAATAAACTAGTTTTTCTTCAGGATTCGGAAATGAGTTTAAAAGAAGAACGCCACCGGTCTGTGCCATGGATTCAATAATCAAAACACCCGGCATTATTGGGTGACCGGGAAAGTGTCCTTGAAAAAAAGGTTCGTTTATCGATACGGATTTAACCCCAATAACTTTCTTCTCCAAATCTAAATGAATAATTTTATCCACTAATAAGAAAGGATAACGATGAGGCAAAATTCTTTCGATTGCGTTAGTATCAAACACAACCCCTTCTTTTTTAACAAATTGATATCTTTTTACCAGTTTTTTCTGTTGATACAATTTTCTTATTTGTTTAGCAAACTCCACATTTGCTTTATGACCGGGGCGTGCCGCTAATATTTGAGCTTTAAACGGCGCGCCTATCAAAGCTAAGTCCCCCAATAAATCCAACAGTTTGTGCCTGACCGGTTCATTTTTAAATCTAATTTCTTCATTATTTAGAATCTCATTATCGCTTATTAAAATATTTTTTTTAATCCCGATTTTTTTTCTTAAAGCATCCAATTCTTGTTGTTTCATTTTATGATCGACAATGACAACCGCATTATCAATATTTCCACCTTTAATTAAGCCCTTATTTGCCAAGTCTTCAACTTCACTTAAAAAGCAAAATGTTCTTGCCGGTGCAAAATCAGAGACAAACTCTTTCTCCAAATCG
>CBFDUR010000500.1:0-1575 GCA_965613005.1 uncultured Ignavibacteriales bacterium | reverse complement strand
CAACATAAGTACCAATTTCTGCATGTTCACCACGCCCGGTCATACCTAATTCTTTTATACCCGCAATCTCTTCGCCAAAACGAACACAACGTGTGCAGTGAATACAGCGTGTCATTTCAGTTTCTATTAATGGCCCAATATCTTTATCATTAACAACCCGTTTACCTTCATCATATTGGGAGACATCTCCGCCATATCCCATGGCCACGTCCTGCAATTCGCACTCGCCACCCTGATCGCAGATAGGACAATCGAGCGGATGATTGATCAATAAGAATTCCATTACCGCATTCCTGGCACTATGTGCTTTTTCACTTTCGGTATGAACTACCATTCCGTCAGAGGCAATTGTAGAGCAGGCAATAACCAACTTTGGGATTTTTTCTACCTCAACCAAACACATTCGACAATTTCCGGAAACCGATAAACTAGGGTGCCAGCAAAAATGAGGAATAACAATGTTATTGGCTTTCGCAGCCTCTATTATTGTCTGACCCTGAGTAAATTCTATCTTTTTTCCATCGATTACTAGTTTTGGCATATTTTTTTTCCCAATCGTATTCTAAATTTCAGTAAAATAACTAATCTGTTACTTATCGTTATTCAATAAAAATTTTAATAAACAGCAATAAAAACGGTATAATCTAAAATTAATTTATAATTGTATTAACTTCATGATATTCAAATTTAAAAGCATCGGCTACTCTTTTGTAAGTTATCTTCCCGTCAATTATATTCAAACCTTTTTTTATTTCGGGATTAGTTTTAACGGCTGCTTCGTAACCTTTATTAGCTATTTCAACAGCATACGGTAACGTTGCATTTGTTAATGCAAGCGTAGATGTGTGAGGTACTGCACCGGGCATATTGGCAACACAATAATGAAGTACACCGTCAACGACATAAGTTGGATTATCATGAGTGGTAGGTTTACATGTTTCAATGCATCCGCCTTGATCAACGGAAACATCTACGATAACCGATCCTTCTTTCATTAAACCAAGCATCTCTTTTGTAATTAATTTCGGTGCCTTAGCTCCCGGTATAAGGACAGCTCCTATTACAAGAATAGCTTTCGGCAAACCGGCTTTAATAAAATATTCATTCGACATCATTGTGACAATATTCTTCGGCATCACATCGTCAAGATATCTTAATTTGTATAAGTTATTATCATAAATAGTTACTTTGGCGCCCAAACCGGCAGCTATTTTCGCCGCATTGGTTCCCACAATACCACCTCCGAGAACCATTACTTCGGCAGGACCTGTACCCGGGACACCACCCAAAAGGACTCCGAATCCTCCCATTTCCTTTTCAAGATATTTTGCCCCTTCTTGCGGCGCCATTCTACCGGCAACCTCACTCATCGGTATAAGAAGCGGTAGAGAATTATCTGCCTTTTGAACTGTTTCATAAGCAATGGCAATACATTTGGATTTCATCATTGACTCGGTTAATACTTGATTTGCTGCAAAATGAAAATAGGTAAACAAAACTTGACCTTCTCGAATAAGATCATATTCCGAAGAAACCGGTTCTTTAACTTTCATTATCATATCGGCTTTGTCGAAC
>CBFDUR010000499.1:0-1587 GCA_965613005.1 uncultured Ignavibacteriales bacterium | reverse complement strand
ACAAATCAATATTTTCTGCCAAAAATAACACGAATATTACTGATAAGATACTAATTCTATAAATCACACATTTTATTCATTATGCATTATTTGATACTTCTCGGTTTGCTGTATTTGAATTAATTTTATCAGTTCAAACTTTTCGCTTTCTTCATTTATCTGTTCTAATCGTTTATAATTTTGCATTATTTTCTGATTTAGTTTTTCCAAATTAAATTTTCTTATTGTATCTTTTGTATATTTTATAAGTATATTTTCATAAGGCATGGCGGGATGGAGATATTCCCAGTTTCTACTGATAGTGTATTTATCAAAAGTAAGCTCAATAATATAATCCTGAATTTTTTGGTCTTTTATTCTTTCGATTAAAGAACCGGCAATTAAGTCTTCTTTGTTACTGAAGGCATTATAAACCGTCTCAACAACTTCCTTGTGTACCGGCATGGTAAACTGATCTATCCGGATTTTCTCGGAAATCAATCCGATAATGGACTCTTTTCCTTCAAAAAGTAACTTAATAAGTTCTCTTTCCAGTGCGTAGATTTCAGGGGATAATGTTTGAGGAAATGAAGCTTCAATAGTGGAATTATTTTTAGTCTCTTCCAGGTCTCTCATTCTGCTAATATTAATCGTTTGTTTTCCGGATTGAGCAATAAATTTTTCAAGCTCGGTCTCCAGTAATTTTTCTCTCAAATTAAATTTTTTTGCAATAGATTTAATTAAAAGATTCCGTTTTAATACATCGGCTATCAGAGCAACGTTTTTTACAAGTTCCCTTATGGCATCGGCGGCTTTCCCAGGTTCATCAAGCATTCCCTGAGATTGAAAATATTCGGTTTGATATTCAAGAAAGTTTTTAGCTTGTTTTATTAAATCTTCAAATTTA
The DNA here is from genome assembly GCA_965613005.1 of uncultured Ignavibacteriales bacterium. GTDB lineage: Bacteria > Bacteroidota > Ignavibacteria > Ignavibacteriales > Ignavibacteriaceae > CAVVVS01. Next base: position 701 of record CBFDUR010000499.1, on the reverse strand, counting down.
TCTTTACCATATTTATTAACGTAAGAATCAGGGTCTTCACCGTCCGGAATGGAAGCAATTTTAATATTCATATCATGCTTTAATAATATTTCAACGCTTCTCATAGAGGCTTTTATACCCGCAATATCGGCATCAAAAAACAGAACAACATTTTTTGTATAGCGAGAAAGAAGCTGAGCTTGTTCTTCCGTGAAAGCAGTACCGGAAACTGCAACTGCATTTTTTATACCGCTTTGATACAATGAAATTAGGTCCATGTATCCTTCAACAAGAATTGCTTTACCTAGTTTCCTTATTTCATTTTTAGCAAGGGAGAGACCATAAAGTATTTTTCCTTTGACATAGATCAAAGATTCAGGTGAGTTAAGGTATTTAGCGGTACCTTCCCTATTTTCCAATATCCTTCCGGCGAAAGCAATTATTCGACCGTTGGGAGAAAAAATAGGGAAAATTAATCTTACAATCTTCCATCGTTATTTTGTCCTATTAATCCAAGTTGTAATGCAATATTTAGATTAATCTTTTTTGATTGAGCAAAGTTTAAAAAGTTTTCCCATCCGGGTAAAGTATAGCCTAATCCAAAAGTTCGTATAGAACTAATCTTTATATTTCTCTTTTTAAGATATTCACGCGCTATTTCACCTTTATCCCGATTCAATAGATTATCTGAGAAATACTTTGCCGCTTCTGTGTTAATATCA
>CBFDUR010000498.1:0-1653 GCA_965613005.1 uncultured Ignavibacteriales bacterium | reverse complement strand
AGTATCAGACACGGTATAAGGAGCATGAGGCGCCAACATGGTGCTAATGAGTGGTTGATCTTTCAGGGTTTCGTGGACGGCCAACCCTTTGGCTAAATAATCATCAGCGCCTTTATTTAAACCTTCAATTTTATCTGAAACATCATCCAGAGCCGTCAGCATTAGAACCGGGATAAAAACTTTATCCTTTCTTAAATTTGCACATGTCGTTAATCCATCCTGTCTAGGCAGCATTAAATCCAAAATAATAACATCATACTCATTTATTTTAGCTAATTCTTCACCTATTACCCCATCGGGTGCAATATCAACTGCAAATGATTCCGCTTTTAATCCTCTGCCGATAACAGAGGCAATTTTGATATCATCTTCTATCAGTAATACTCTCATAACCATTCCTTCATTTTAAAAATAGGAAAATAATATGAAAACAAAATGAAAACCGAGTAGATGAGTATTCTAAATTCCTGGATGAAAGAATTAAATTCTTATTCGTTATATAAATTCTGAAAACTTCGTATTTCTATTCAAGGAGCAATTCTTAATTTGAAATATGGAACTATTAATAAGCCCCCTTCTAAAAGCTATTTTCCCAGTGAAAAAGACTTGAGCATTGTTAATTTCCAGAATTCAATAATTTGTCAACAACTTTTATAGATACACCTCAATTATAAAAATGATGCAGGAAATTGCTTTCGTATAATTTTCCAACCTGTTGGGCAATAAAAAAGATTGCTACCGGTTTCCGGTAAAAGTATCGGCACCAAATAAATTCGCGATTCTTCGACCGCCCATAAATTTAGTTCTATAATAATTATCCATTATCGAAGACACTATAACACCCCGGCTGGAACTAGAATGAGCAAACAGATTATCACCGATATAAACACCGACATGCCCCGGACGAACACGAGGTCTTGTATTGAAAAAAACAAGGTCACCAAATCGTAAATCTTCAATACTTGATACAGGTTCACCTTCCTGATATTGTTCTTGCGTAGTTCTATCCAAATGGATAGAAAAAGTTTGTTGATAAATTTTTTGTGTAAATGCGGAACAATCGATTCCTTTTTTACTATTTCCTCCCCATTTATAAGGTGTATTCAAATATTTAATTATATCCATCAACATCTTTTCTTTTAAAACAGCCCCATTAATTCGAATGTTGTTATTCGCTCCGGATGAACTAAACTTTTGAACCATGGGTAAAATATTGATACTTTTTTCATTTTCCGGGATATCATTTAAGTCATTATTCAACCCGGGATTAACCGTATCAATATTATTCACTTTGTCATTTAATATATTTCCATTATCATGCGTTGAGGTAAATCTAACCGGTAAGTTATCTTTTGTTTTAGATTTTGAAGAAGAATTGTACCGGATGGAATTGGAAGATGAAGAACAACCGGGGTAGACCAAAATAACACTTGCTGCTAAAGATATTAATATTAAAAATTTGAACGGTTTCATTTCATTGACCGAGGTATGCTCTTAAATTTTTACTTTTGGAAGTATTTCTCAGCCTGCGGATGGCTTTTTCTTTTATTTGACGGACACGTTCGCGTGTTAAATCGAAAGTTTCACCAATTTCTTCAAGTGTAAATGGTGATTGTTCTATTTCTTTTTCTAAATTTTTTATCTTTTCATCAA
>CBFDUR010000497.1:0-1653 GCA_965613005.1 uncultured Ignavibacteriales bacterium | reverse complement strand
AATCAATATTTTCTGCCAAAAATAACACGAATATTACTGATAAGATACTAAATACGGAAGATCAATAACCGGAAAGAAGTGAATACCCCATATACTTTTATTATAATCTTTCGTTTATATTTAGGGATGAAATAAACTTAAACAATATGAAACATATTCTTATAGTATTTACCGGCGGTACGTTTTCGATGATGATAGATGAAAACACCGGCGGAGCAGTCCCTCGTTATTCGGGTAAGGAACTCTTAGAAAAGATTCCTGAAGCCAATAAATTAGCTGATATAACTTGTTACGATTTTGGAAAATATCCCGGTCCCCACATGACTCCTCAATTAATGTTTACGCTCTCCAATAAAATAAAGGAATTGTTAAAAGAGAACAATTATGACGGGGTAATTGTTACTCACGGAACCGATACCCTGGAAGAAACCGCATACCTTCTTGATCTTACTATTAAAACGGATATCCCGATTGTCGTAATCGGCTCGATGAAAAATAGTTCGAAGCCGGATTGGGATGGTCCCCGGAATCTTTTGGATGCAATACATATTTGTTCTAGCGATAATTGTAAAAATCTCGGCACGCTGGTTTGTCTAAACGATGAGATAAATGCAGCGAGTGAAGTTACTAAAACTTATACTGATGAAATTGATACTTTCCACAGCCTGGATTTCGGCGCTCTTGGTTTTGTATCGAATGGAAGAATCATCTTAAATAGACTTCCACGAAAACTGGAAACTTTACAGCCGGATAATATTGTTGCAAATGTAGATATGCTGACGGCTTATGCCGGTATGGACGAAAAATTCTTTAAATTTTCTGCTGATTGCGGAGCAGAGGGAATTGTAGTGGAAGCTTTGGGTGTAGGGAACGTGCCGTCACTCGCATTCGACGGAATTAAGTATGCAGTTGATAAAGGAATCCCGGTCGTTTTGGTATCTCGCTGCCCGGCAGGTGAGACGCTGGATATTTACGGTTATCCCGGAGCCGGAAAATGGCTCCATCAAATCGGGGTTATCTTTGCTGAATATTTAAATGGACAGAAAGCAAGGATAAAGTTAATGCTTGCATTAGGAATTACGAAAGAATATAAAAAATTGAGAGAGTTGTTTGAGGAGTAATTGACCTTTTTATAGTGAACTTAATATTAATAAGATGATAAACCAAAATTAATATCGGAAGAAATATCATTGTATTAATTGACAATTTTAAACTAATTTTTTTGATCATAGTTTTTTAACTTTTAATGACTTACAACGTTTAGTGTACGGTATGTTTTAATGCGTAGTACACTTTGTTCGGCGTAGTATTTTTTATTTTTCAAACACAAAGGATATTAATCTTGGAATGCCGGTTTTATCATCATTATCGAACCATTCTTTTAATTCCAAAATTTTTTCTGGAATTATTTCAAATTTAATCCAACCAAAATAAACAATAAAAAGTATGATTAATGGTGTATATACGAGGGTTTTGTATAGTCGGCTTTTTGTTAAATTATGATCTCTGATGTCCAGCAAAAACTGTATTTCTTCATTAAATAAACATGCTAATAATGTTAATATTATATTTCATGATGGACGGGGTCCATCTTACTAGTAGCGATAGTGCTCAGGCTTAAAGGGGCCTTCGACCGGGACGCTAATATAGTCG
>CBFDUR010000496.1:0-1685 GCA_965613005.1 uncultured Ignavibacteriales bacterium | reverse complement strand
TTTATAATTATGTCACTTATTCATAAATTTATCTTTTTTAAGTGGACTCATTAATTCTCTTTCACTTTTTAAAAAGATATATAAAGTGTATATTAAAATTCCTTTAATTACTTCTAAAAAAATACTTATATTAAACATTCAATTTTTCAATAATTTATAGAAGAATATTGTCAAAAGAAAAAATACTTGTAACTGCAGCGCTGCCTTATGCAAACGGTCCAATACATTTGGGACATTTAAGCGGCGCTTATTTACCCGCTGATATCTTTGTGCGTTATCAAAGGTTGAAAGGTTCCGATATTGTTTTTGTATGTGGTTCGGATGAACATGGTGTACCGATTACTATAAGTGCCGATAAAGAAAAAGTGAATCCTCAGGTTATTATCAATCGTTTTCACAAAATAAATAAGGAAGCTTTTGAACAATTCGGAATGGATTTTGACATTTATTCACGCACAAGTTTACCTATTCATCACGAGACAGGAAAGGAATTCTTCCTGGATTTTTACAACCGGGGACTGCTGAATGAGAAAAAATCGATGCAGTTTTATGATGAAAAGGCGAAGATGTTCCTGCCCGACCGGTATGTAGAGGGTGTGTGCCCGAATTGTGGTTTTGAAGAAGCCAGAAGTGATGAGTGTGAAAATTGCGGCGCTCTTTATGAGCCTAATAAACTGAAAAACCCGAAAAGCAAAATAACGGGAAGTACACCTATACTTAAAGAAACATCACATTGGTATTTTCCACTCGGAAAGTATCAGCCGAAACTTGAAAAATATATTGCGGAAATGGATGCAAAATACGGCTGGAAAGAAAACGTACTGCAATATTGCCGTGGGTGGTTTAAAGACGGATTGCAAGACCGGGCTGTAACACGAGATCTGGATTGGGGTATTAAAGTACCTCTCGACCATGCGGAAGGTAAAGTAATTTATGTATGGTTCGAGGCGATTATCGGTTATATTTCCGCAACGAAGGATTTATCCAGGGAAAGAGGTGAAAAAAAACTTTGGCAAAAGTATTGGCAAGATGAAAATACAAAGTACATCGCTTTTATCGGTAAAGATAATGTCGTTTTCCATTGTATTATTTTCCCGGCAATGCTGATGGCTTGGAACGAGAGGAACGAAAATAAATATGTATTACCTCAAAATGTGCCTGCTAATGAATTTCTAAACTTTGAGGGTAAAAAATTCTCTAAAAGCAGAAATTGGGGAATTGATGTTATCGATTTTTTGAAATTATTTCCGCCCGATCCTTTGAGATATACACTAGGGGCTAATTTGCCCGAAACAAGAGATACCGATTTTTATTGGAAAGAATTCCAAATGAGAAATAATAGCGAGCTTGCCGATATTTTAGGTAATTTTATTAACCGTACCCTTACTTTTGTTCACAAACATTTCGAAGGAAAAGTACCTTCTAGGAGTAAATTGGAAAAAATCGATCTCGATATGATCGAAACTATTGCAAAATATCCTGAAATAGTTGCAAACCTTTTTGAAAAATATAAACTCCGGGACGGCGTATTGGAAGCAATGAATTTGGCAAGAGCAGGAAATAAGTATTTTAACGATTCTAAACCGTGGGAAACATTAAAATACGATAAAGAAAAATGCGCTACATCCCTTAATATTTGTCTGCAAACTATTTATACACTAGCCGAATTGTTTTCGCCGGTAATC
>CBFDUR010000495.1:0-1722 GCA_965613005.1 uncultured Ignavibacteriales bacterium | reverse complement strand
CAGAATTATTTAAGCAGCATTTTAATACGGATAAACCGTTAGAGACGGGTGAAGAATTAACTGAATTTGCTAGAGACATTTTAAGACAAAAATTTCTTAATGCCGATATCGGTATTAGCGGTGCAAATTTGATAGCTGCAGAAGAAGGAAGTATTTTATTGGTGGAAAGTGAAGGAAATATTCGGCTTACTACTCAGCTTCCTTCGGTTCATATTGCTATTGCCGGCATTGAAAAAATTATCAACAGCAAAAGGGATTTCGGTATATTCATAGAGCTGTTAGCCGCCAGCGCTACAGGTCAGTCATTAACATCATATACAAATATTTTGGAACCGCCGCTTGATTTACCCTTGCTTAATTTAAATAATAGGGATGATACAAAAAGAGAATTTCATCTTGTACTTTTAGACAATGGGAGAATGAAGCTGCGGGAAGACGAAGATATGAAAGAGACTCTTTACTGTATAAGATGCAGTGCTTGTATGAACGTATGCGCAAATTTTCAAGCTGTTGGCGGTCATGCATTTGGCGGAGAATGTTATACCGGCGGTATAGGCGGTGCGTGGACAGTGGCAACAACAGGAAGTATTAAAGATGGACGGTTTGCAGAGTTATGTTCCGGCTGTACGAGATGTGTTCCTAATTGCCCGGTTAAAATTGATATCCCAAGACTGAATACCATTATTAAAAATCGTTTAATGAAAATTGAAGGTGGTCCCTCAGTTCAAAAACTATTTTTTGGGAATTTTTCCACATTGGCAAAATACGCATCACTTACACCGAAGACATCTAATTGGATTAGTAATTTAAATGTTACCCGATCCGTGATGGAAAGAATAATTGGATTTGATCGACATAGGAAAACCCCGCCGTTTGCAAATAAAACATTAGTAAAACAATACAAGGAACATCGCCAAAAATATAGTCAAAATAAAAAATTAAATAATACACTTCCGGAACTGATTTTATTTGCAGATAGCTTTACCAATTATAATAGTCCGAATATCGGAATGGCGATTATAAAAACATTTGATAAGTTTGGAGTTTCCATAACACTTAGTAAAGTACTTGCCGAAGGTCGTGCTTCACAGTCGCAAGGCTTGATTGGATTATCAAAGAGAAGAGCTATTCGTGTTGCCGAATATCTTGAAAATATTATCGATGACGGAAAGGAAATAATTGTTGCGGAACCAAGTGTATTGGCGTTATTTAGATATGATTATAAGAGACTTATCAATGATGATATTCTGTTTAATAAACTTGCAAAGCATACCTTTGATCCGATTGAATATATTAATATGCTGGTAGTTAACAAACAACTTAAAATATCAGATTATCTAAAAAAAGATAGAGAGAGAAAAAAACTCTTTTATCATGGACATTGTCAATTGAAAACGATTGGTGCCGGCTATGTTGCTTCTGAATTCTTTAAAAAGTTAGGTTATTCCGTCAATGTATCCAATGTGGAGTGTTGTGGTATGGCAGGGAGTTTTGGCTATAAGAAAGAATTTTATAAATTAAGTAAAAATGTAGGGAATGATTTAATAAATCAAATAATCCTTTCGGATTCATTTAACAATAACACTATAATTTTAGCTAACGGCACTTCATGCAGAGAGCAAATAAGTGATGAATTGAATAATCCTATTTATCATCCGATAGAATATCTGGAAACATTATTAAAATTATAGGGGTACCCATTTAGTTCACAAATATTTGTTA
>CBFDUR010000494.1:0-1754 GCA_965613005.1 uncultured Ignavibacteriales bacterium | reverse complement strand
ATGATGTAGCAATAATAAATGACTCGGATATCTGGGCGGTAGGAGAAATACACACAAAAGACACAGACCAATGGAACGCCGACAGCACCAAATGGATACAGCCCTATAACGCAGTACATTGGAACGGACATAAGTGGAAGTTGAAGAGGATATTTATTAACAACTATTTTTACCCGCTTTATGTAGTTTTTGCTTTTTCAGAAGACGATATCTGGTTTGGAAACTTAAGTATGATTCATTGGAATGGGAACAATACTTCCTTTTATACAACACCAAAGAATTTTGGACGCATAAACGCGATGTGGGGTACATCGAGCAATAATTTTTACGTAGTAGGAAATAACGGAAATATAGCTCATTACAACGGAAGTAAATGGACAAAGATAGAAAGCGGAACGGATACAAACCTTAAAGATATATTCGGAGACAAAGAAGGGAAAAATATTTTCATAACAGGAAATACCGACTTCAAACCTACAGTATTGCTTAAATATAACAATAATGTTTTAGTGAAAGCAATTAAATATGATAATACCCATATTAATACTTCCGGAATAATATCCGGGGTAATAGAAGGTGTATGGCTTACCAAAAATAAACTATTCACACTAACTAACTTTGATTTATATAGATCAAGCGTTGAAATTAACGGTAGGGGACAATCTATGTGGGGAGGCAATCCGGCTGATTGGGGAGTAAGTAGTATAGTAGGTAATGCGATGAATGATATATTAACTTGCGGTATATTCGGACGGATCTGGCATTTTAATGGAATTAGCTGGAAGATTTATACGGATTTAATAAATCAAACCGACAGGCTTGTTAGAGTAAAAACTAATGGGAATATATTTGTATTGGTAGGATATAAATATATTAATGCTGTAGAAGTCTATGGCCTTTTACGGATAGGTAGAAGATAAATTTTTCTTTTAAAAAAGGAGATTGAAATGCTAAACAACAAATCAATTTGTTCCATTATAATATGTTGAGTGAGTAAAATCGAAATAGAATTAGACAAAAATGAAAGCCCGGCAAGCTATATCACTTGTTTATTTATTTCGGTTAATAATTTAAATAACATAATTTTTTCAATTTAAAAAAGGAAAACGTAATGAAAAGAATGAAAATACTTATATTTGTAATTTTATTTTTAGCGTTCTATTTGCCAATTTTCCCCCAATCAGTTTTAGAAAACTTTGATGGGATTTCTTGGACAGGCAAAAGACCTCCGGATCCGGGAATAGCAGTAGGTAGAAACTATGTAGTAATGGTTGTTAATAGTAAAATTGCAGTATTTAATAAGACCGGCACTCAAATTAGTATTGAAAGTTTAAATGATTTTTTTACATCAGTTTCACTGCCAGGCACACCATTTGACCCGAAAATTGTTTATGATCACCTTTCGAACAGATGGGTTGTTTATGCATTATCTCGGTCAGATGATTATACAATATCAGACTATTTGATTGCTGTCTCTCAAAATACCGACCCAACCTCAGACTGGTATTTTTATAAATTTAATGCACGAAAAGATAACTCAACAAATACAAATAATTGGGCAGATTTTACAGGTCTCGGTTATAATCAGGAGGCAATATATATAACCTCAAATCAACTATATATTTATGGGACGGCAGGTTTTCAATATGCTAAAATCAGAGCGATAAAAAAAAGTGACATGTATTCTGGCGAAATATCGCCAACTTTCAGAGATTTTGTGAATATAAAAGATATGACGGGAAATACAGTGAAAA
>CBFDUR010000493.1:0-1764 GCA_965613005.1 uncultured Ignavibacteriales bacterium | reverse complement strand
ACATAAGCGCCACACCAACAATTCCGCCAACTCCTAATGCGGTACCCCATAAATACAAACCGGAATCGAAATAAAAACCCGATATCACCAGATACCATATCAGATAACTCCACAGAATAATTTTGCTTATGCTTAGTTGGGCCAAATACATGATTATACGCGAATTCATCTGACGGAATAGTTTAATTATTATGAAAATCCAGCTATCGCCGGAACTGGTTTAATACAATTTCATTTGCTTTATTTAGCGCCATTTTTGCTTGTTTTATTTTTTAACGACGTTACCGTTAAGCCGCCTGTTCCAATGCCTTTTATCGGGAAATGCTCCAAACAGCGATGCAGCAATTTACAGACAACTTTTTATTTACCTGTCCGTCATCTTTTTGACGGGTAAAACTAAAAATACTACGAAAGTCGCACCACAATCTGCGGTCGACAGCGGCGGACAGACGCCCACTAAAAAGATGGTGGGCTAGCGCAAAGCGGCAGATTCTTCAAGCTAACCCGGGTTATCAAAAAATAACGTTTACTTTTGTTACAAATTATATATTTCCGATAAATTTAACAAACATAATTTATAAATAAACCGGAGGTATATTAATGTATACAGCAATAATCAACCGGATGAAAGGAAATATACAAAATTGCACACCCGCCCTTCGAAAACGCAGTATAGGAGGGACTTAACTCATCCTTAGATTCCTCTTCTTTTTTCCTGGAAAACAATGATGCAGCTTTACCCGACAAATTTTAATTTACAGAAATATTTTTTTATAACTGAACTCCTTCAAATTATAATTTTTAACGAACAACAAAAACAAAATCCAAAAATACCGGAAGAATTTAAGGCAAAGGAAAGCCTTCAATTGACATTCCCAATTACTGAAAAGTTTGAATCGTTAAACGGAAGTATATTTTTATTCTATACAATATTAAAGGTACTCAATATTGAAGGAATAGTAATGAAAGAGTACTCGGAAATAATTGGTCAAATAAAAGACATATTGGACTAAAAAACATAGTAGCTCTACTCGTTCAAGATCAAGAGACTCAACTACTAAAATACAGCAATACTGAAATAAAACATGAAAACCGGTCTGATGCAATATTTGATTTTATAGATTTTTACAGAAAAGATAATGGAAAAATAAATTGCTTGATTTTCGATCCAAAGTTTATAACTTGCACCCATCTATGATGGCTCAATAAAGTATGGAATAAAGTTCATTACCTTGCGACGGCGTTCAAAAAAATTAGTTGAAAAAATCAATGAGATAGATAGAAATCAGTGTCATAAAGTAAGACTCGGTAAAAGGTTCAAAAGTAGTAAAAGTTGATTTTGATTTAACAATGTCGGTTCTTGCAGAGACAATATATAAGTTGTTTTGCAATCAGATACCCGGATTTGAAAATGTAAAATCGGATAGATACATCGATTATTTATTAAGGATTATTCTCAATTCAAAGTAGCCGATAAAAAAATAAACATAACCTTGAACAAGAAAGTAAAGCTCTCTCTACTTTATGGAACTGATTGGTGTGAAAAAGAAATTTCTATCTCTTGGCTTAATAATTACAAATTGAAATTCGAAATAGTTACAAACCTTTAGTTTTTAAAGGTTCTTAAATCATAATGAAAATCAGTGACTATTTTCTTAAGTGATGTTAACCGGAGAATTTAAAAATATGAATGTTATGTTTATTCAACTCAGTTGATGTCTTTGCGTACTAAAAGTTATAAATAGCATAACAGTTCGATAAAAG
>CBFDUR010000492.1:0-1765 GCA_965613005.1 uncultured Ignavibacteriales bacterium | reverse complement strand
TCAGTAGCCTGTTAGAAAAATATATTGGAATAAACACTAATTTTTGTTCGGGAAGCTCGGAATATTTGGCTAAAGATAAAACATATCCTTTTTTGATATTGTTATATTTTTCCAAAAGTAAATGCATACTTTTCAATCTGCCGGAATGTCCGCTTTTAACTTCGATAGGAATTACCTTTCCGTTTTTGGATACAATATAATCAACTTCGGCAGAGCTGTTTCTTGAGTTTCTTGACCAATAATAAAGTGCGGATACATTTGTCGATACAATCTCTTGCCCGACAAATTGTTCTGCCAGCGCACCTTCATAAATGTTCAACAAATCATCATTTAATATTTTTGTAATATTCTGTAATCCGCAAGCAATATTCATTAATCCGATATCTAAAAAGATTGTTTTGAATCGTTTTGACGATGCTGTTGCACCCAAGGGTAATCCCGAAGGATCAACGGCAGGTACTCTAAAAATTACTTTGGCGGATTCTAATAAATTATAAGCATTTTTAATTGTGGGATTTGAAAAACCTTCTGCAAGTTTTGAATAATGTGTTTGCTTCCCAACGTTTTTTGCTGTGGAAAGTAAAACTTCTTCCAAACACTGTTTGCTTGCTTTTCCCGCATATTTTGAAAAGTCCTGAATATATGTTTCAAGTAAGCTTTTCTGTATATCGAACACGCTAATATAACTTTCGGTTTGTAGAAATACTTTTACTGCTTCCGGCATACCGCCGATAAAAAAATATTTTCTAAGTTCTTCCAAAATTATTTCATGAAAGTTTTCGGGTAGTTCGTTAAAAGGCAAATATAATGTATCGGTTAGAATTGAATTTCCCATCGCTATTAGGAACTCATAAAAATTCATCGGGTGCATTGACAGAGTCTCAACTCTTCCAACCGGAAAAGAAATATTTTTTAGTGCAAACTCAATTAGTGAACCGGCTGCTATAAGATGAAGCTGCGGCATTTCCTCATAAAAATAGCGTAACGCCGAGAGTGCCTCCGGAACATTTTGAATTTCATCAAAAAATAAAAGATCCGTTTCAATATTAATTTTCTTTTTAAGATGTAATTCTAATTCTATGATAATCCTTTTGGGATTTTTATCTTTCTCAAAGATACTTTTTATTCCGGGATTTCTTTCGAAATCAATGAAGTGAACGGTTTTATAATTTTTATCGCCAAATTTTTTTACAGTATAAGTTTTACCAACCTGACGTGCACCGCGTATTATTAACGGTTTACGAAGTGGATTATTTTTCCATACAAGCAGTTTTTTTTCAATTTCTCTAATCATATTATTTTCCCTTTAAAATAACAAGGTTAAATTACAGCATCTCCTTTAAAATAACAAGGTAAAAAGGGCAGTCATCCTTTAATATATCAAGGTTGGTTTTTTACAGAATTGCGAATATGGACTGAAATATCAAAAGATCGGGGGGAGCAACCTTGAAGGTCAAAGAAGCGACCTTCAAGGTTTCCCATGATGTCGAGGAATGGTCCTCGACAACCGGATGTAGAGATTCCCGGAATCTCAAAGTTAAGGGAATCTTGTATTTTAGAGGAAGCTTACAGTGAAGATTCCGGAAATCTTGAATTTTTCAATTTTTCAATCATCCAATCTTTCTCTTAAAAAACGAAGGGGAGGTTTTATATTTCACTGCTGTTGATGATTTCCACCACGCAAAAACACTTATTAAATACTTACAATTTTTAATTGAACTGCTCCGCAGTTCCGGGTTTTGGCTTTTTATCCTATCTATGGACT
>CBFDUR010000491.1:0-1789 GCA_965613005.1 uncultured Ignavibacteriales bacterium | reverse complement strand
AATTTTGAAAGGAGAAGAAATATTGAACGACGAAACAGTATCGGTTCTGTCCAAGGAAGCTATTTCTCATGCCGAAGCCGGAGCCGATATAATTGCTCCGTCGGATATGATGGATGGTAGAATTATGGGAATCAGAAAAGCATTAGATAATAATGGATATATAAAAATACCAATCCTGAGTTACGCTGCTAAATATTCGTCGGGATATTACGGCCCGTTCCGGGATGCAGCCGAATCCACACCGGCTTTCGGCGACAGGCGTTCTCATCAGATGGATGTTGCAAATGGAAATGAAGCACTTCGTGAAGTAGAAGCTGATATTGAGGAAGGAGCCGATATAGTAATGGTAAAACCCCGCCGGTCCTTACTTAGATATCATTTGGAGAGTAAAACAAAAATTCGATATGCCTACTGCCGCATACCAAGTAAGTGGCGAATATGCTATGATTAAAGCAGCCGGGAGTAATGGCTGGATCGATGAAGAGAGGGTAATGATTGAATCTTTGATCGCCATTAAACGTGCAGGCGCAGATATGTTTCTAACTTATTTCGCAAAAGATGTTGCTAAATTGATTAATAAATGAATTGATTAAATTGTGTTGTCAATGGGTTATAAATTGGACTTCTTGAACCTTATTACAAAATCCGATAACATCTTCTCCAAATTCAGCAGTTCTTTCTTCTAAATCATACTTTATGTTAAAAGAATACAAAATTATTCGAGAGTGAATATTAAAAAAAATCACGCGGTACCATTCGGCACCGCCTGAATAATGCAGTGAATTATTCATTCTTGTTTTTACATGCAAGTTATCTATTCTATTCCCTTAACTTCCAGTTTCACTTCTTCAGCTTCGAAACCGATTTGTTCATGAGTACCGTCGCAGAAAGGTAGGTTCGCCGAATGACCGCAGCGGCAGAGCGCTATCATTTTACTATCGAGCTTTTCTTCAGTACCGTTTTTTGTTAAGACGGCTTCGGTAACCTCAATTAGATAAGGACCGTTTTTTGATGCTGTTATCTTCAAGATACACCTCCTAATTTATTATTATTATTTATTACTTACGATGAGAATTATTTCATCGTTTAATTTCTATTTGAAAATGTATTCCGATTGTAATTACAGTGTTATGATCTGATAACTTTTTCCAATTAATGTAACAACGATCGTAGATACTTTTTGAGCCGGTTTTCGCGGAATTTGGAAAAGCCTTCGTCATTTTAACTCTTATATTTTCTTAAACTCAAGCACATAATCTATTTCGTAAATATTCCAACTTCGAACGAAAGTGAATCCGTTAGTTATTAAATCGTGTGTCGCTTCCTGAATTGTAACTCTGTGTTCCAGCGGAGGACCGAAATCCATTTTCTCATATTTCCAATCGATAATAAAGGCATGCCCTTTCAATTTTAAAATTCTATTTAGTTCTTTGACAACCTTATCCCTTTCCTGAAGTTCGTGAAAAACATTCACGAGCAGAACTTTGTCCACGGAATTATCTTCAAGTGAAATAACAACGCCTTCGGATTTAATATACTTGATATTTTTAAGCTTTTGTTTTCCCGCTCTTCTTTTACAAATCCCGAGCATCTCATTACTGATATCGATCGCAAAAACTTTATCAACCTTTTGAGCAAGCGGCAATGTAAAAAATCCAGGACCGCAGCCAATATCTGCCCAAATTTCGTATTTACCGGGTTCGGCTATTTTGAAAAACTTTTCACGGTTTTGCTTTGCGGGATCCCTCTTTTTCGCCATATGCGCGATGTTCACAAAGCAGATTTCCGT
>CBFDUR010000490.1:0-1800 GCA_965613005.1 uncultured Ignavibacteriales bacterium | reverse complement strand
TTTTTCTTGTGTCAACAAAGCCAATACGACAGAACATATTTGACTTTATAGTAGTCTTTTTGTTTTAATATTAATCTAAATTAAGCGATTCTTAATTGCCATTGCGAGGGGTGTAAGCAATGCGGCAATCCGTTCTTTGAAGGGCTTTTCACAATGATATGGTTTTTTAATTAAGCTTGCATTAACAATCGCTCAATTTGGGTTAGAATAGCTAATCCTATAAATAACACCGTTAAAGTCATCGGAAATCAGTAATGAACCGTCCGGCATTTGCAAGATAGCTACGGGTCTGCCGGTAACGGATTCTCCTTTGAGCCAACCGTAGGCAAAAGGTTGATAGCTGATAGGGAGGTTATTGTCGTCAAGTTTTACAAGAGTTATCCTGTAACCGATTTTTTTGCTTCTATTCCAAGATCCGTGTTCAGCTATAAAAATTTGGTTTTTATATTGTTTCGGAAACATATTACCGGTATAAAACAGCATACCCAATGCGGCAACATGAGGTCCCAAATCTTGTACCGGTTTGGTAAACTGATTTATGTCAACACCTTTGCCGAATTGTGGATCCGGAATGTTATCACCGTACACATAAGGAAACCCAAAATTCATCCCCTTATGAGGTGCGCGGTTAAGTTCATCAGGCGGAATATTATCACCTAATAAATCCCTGCCGTTATCAGTGAACCATAAAACATTGGTCCTCGGATTCCAATCAAATCCTACAGAATTCCTAATCCCTTTGGCGAAGATTTCCAAATCGGTTCCGTCAGGATTCATTCGCATTATTGTAGCAAACATAGAATCTTTGCTGATACAAACATTGCAAGGTGCACCGACAGGGATATACAATTTACCGTCGGGTCCAAATTTTATAAATTTCCAACCGTGATGTTGCTTATTCGGAAAACTATCATTTATTACGACAGGGCCGGGAGGATTACGTAACTGAGTTTCAATATTATCATATCTAATGATGCGATTTATTTCGGCAACATACAAAGCTCCGTTTTTGAACGCTAC
Organism: uncultured Ignavibacteriales bacterium; assembly: GCA_965613005.1. Classification (GTDB taxonomy): domain Bacteria; phylum Bacteroidota; class Ignavibacteria; order Ignavibacteriales; family Ignavibacteriaceae; genus CAVVVS01. The sequence goes on along the minus strand of CBFDUR010000490.1, from coordinate 780 downwards.
ACCATTCGGCATATTCAAATCGCCGGCTATGGTAATTACTTCATCGGCTTTATAATCTTTATTTGTATCGAGAACAGCGTAAACCTTACCTTCACCTCTTGTGCCGACAAACAAAACACCGTTCGAGCCTAATGTCATCTCACGTGCGCCAGGTACACCGGAAGTATAAACACTTATTTTAAATCCCGGTGGTAAATGTATACCGGATTTATTTATATAAGAGTTCTTGCTGCTGTGAGACGAGCAATTGGTAATCAATAGAATAAACAGTGGAAATAGTAAAATTACCGGTATCTTATTTCTAGTACTTTGTCGCATTTTAATATTCCATGAAAATATTACTTTTAATTTGTCTCCGGAGGAGGCATTACAATCCAGAGGATAATATAAACTAAAAAGCCGGGGAGTCCTGCACTAATAATGGATAGTAGGACATAAGCAATTCGAATTATAGTGGTATCCCATCCAAACCATTCTGCAATACCGGCACATACTCCACCAATTATTTTGTTTTTGGATCTTTTAAATTGCATTTTTTACCTGTTTTGTAATCTATTTAAATTTAATGAAATAAAAATTAATCCCAAAAAATTTATTTGAAAAAGTACGCAGGATTTGGTTCTTCATTTTACTGTTTCGAAATAGGGGATAACACGGAAGTTGAAAATGTGTAAGGGAATTTGATGTTCAGATTATATATTATCCTCAACAATATTTTTTTTGCATGTTTAGTGTAATCTTTTTTTATTACACAGGATAAAGAAATTAAGGCGAAATAAT
>CBFDUR010000489.1:0-1818 GCA_965613005.1 uncultured Ignavibacteriales bacterium | reverse complement strand
AATAATGAACCCAAATTAGCATATCCAAGCCCTAAAGTTCTAAAATCATAACTCAATTTTGCTATTTCCTTACTTGGAAACTGAGCCATTAAGACGCTTATTTCAAGTACAATTGTCCATAACCGAGCCGTATGCCTGTATGCTTCAATGTTGAATTTGTGAGTTTTGATATCATAAAACTTAACAAGGTTTAGTGAAGCTAAATTGCATGCGGTATCATCCAGAAACATGTATTCACTACATGGATTTGATGCTCTGATCTCACCATCTTCAGGGCAAGTATGCCATTCATTGATAGTAGTATGATACTGCATTCCCGGGTCGGCGCTTGACCATGTGGCGTAGGCGATTTGGTCCCATAATTTTCTTGCATTGAATGTTTTACAAGCAACCGGTTTTCTTTTTTCTTTTTTAGCTTTTCCCTTTTCTACGCGCCAGTAAAGATTCCATTTACCGTCATTAACAACTGCATTCATAAATTCATTAGTAACACGTACGGAATTATTAGAGTTTTGCCCTGAAACAGTTGCATAAGATTCTGAATCCCAACCGGTATTGTAAACAGGGAATTCTATCGATTTAAATCCCAACTTTGCAAGTTGTATTACTCTTTCAATATAATTATTAGAAATCTGGGCTTTTTTAGCCTCAATAACGGCCTGATTTAACTTTTTATTCAATTTTGATTGTCTGAATAATATTTTGATGTTTTTCAAATGATTGTCTTTTTTATTCAATTTTTTATTGAATCGATCATTTTCAGGATGTTCTTCGTAACAAGCTTTCATGATGGCATTCAAGTGATAGTTGTAAAGTTTTGAGCCCGTAACTAAAGAAGCAACTTTTTGTTCTTCGACAACTTTCCAATTAATATACTTCTCAATATCCGGATGATCCATATCGAGAGTTATCATTTTAGCTGCTCTTCGGGTTGTACCGCCGGATTTAATTGCGCCTGCCGAACGGTCTCCGATTCTTAAAAAAGACATTAAACCGGAAGATTTACCACCGCCGCTTAACGGTTCGTTTTCGCCTCTGATATCGGAAAAGTTGGACCCGGTACCGGAACCATATTTAAATAATCGAGCTTCACGAACCCAGAGATCCATTATTCCACCTTCATTTACGAGGTCATCTTTAACCGACTGTATGAAACAAGCATGAGGCTGCGGATGAGAATATGCATCTTCAGAAGCAGTAAGTTCGCCGGTTTTATAATCTACATAATAATGACCTTGCGATGGTCCGGTAATTCCATAAGCCCAATGTAAACCCGTGTTAAACCATTGAGGACTGTTGGGTGCCGCCATTTGATTAGCAAGCATAAAAATCATTTCATCGTAAAAAGATTTTGCGTCCTCTTCACTATCAAAATAATTTGCTTTAAATCCCCAATAAGTCCAACAGCCGGCTAACCTATGAAATACTTGGCGAGCATCCGTTTCGGATGAATATCTCTCTTTCTCAGGAAGTTGCTCTAAACGTTCTTTATCCGCCACCGACAATTGAAGCCATTCGGGTACACCCTTTTCTTCTACTTTCTTTAGTAACTTCGGTACTCCGGCTTTTCTGAAGTATTTCTGCGCGATGATGTCCGTTGCTACCTGCGACCATTGAGATTGAACAATTACATCTTCCATTCTAAAAACAACTGAGCCATTAGGATTCCGTATCTCGGATAATCTTTTTTCAAAATTAAATTTTGATAAAGGGTCGTTACCGGCTTCGGTGAAATATCTTTTTATTTGCATGAAACACTTCCTTAATTACCGTTTTTAATATTATTAATTTTTTAATTTATTTTCTTTATTATTTATT
>CBFDUR010000488.1:0-1879 GCA_965613005.1 uncultured Ignavibacteriales bacterium | reverse complement strand
TTTCTCGTTTCAGATCTTTATCATGATGTTTAATGATTTCGGGATATCCGCCATATTCTAACATTGTATCAACCAGCCGAACAACGCGCGCTTTGTTTTGCAGTAAATCCAGCAAATTTTCCAATTTCTCAACGACTAAATATTCTTTAAATGATAGCGGGTAAACAGTATCGCTAATATATCTGCCTGATAACAATTGCGCGTATTCGCTGCTTAATAGAGAAGAGTTCGAGCCGGTGATAAATATTTTCTGAAAACGTTCGCTATCGTAAATACTTTTTACGTATTTTTCCCAGAGGTGTACATTCTGAATTTCATCGAGAAAAATATATTTGATAGGTCCATCAATTATTTTTTCGGCAATTTCAATTATTTTTTCCAACTGCCTGACGTCTTTATAAACGTCCGAAAAGAACGGATCATCAAGATTCAAATATAGTATGCTTTTGGGTGAAACCGTTTCCATCAAATAATTAATAAGCAGTTTGAACAGAGTAGATTTTCCGCTTCTACGCACGCCTTGCAGCACCTGAATTTCTCTTGCGGGCAATTGGTTTATCAGTTTCTGCAGAATCTCTCTGCCGAATAAATTATCATAACTTCTTTCCCAATGCAAATTCTGTTGAATAATTGCTTTTTCCATTTATCAGAACCTTTTTAATAACATAATAATTTGTCATACTAAGTCGGGCAAAGCGTTCATTAAAATTGTTATATGTTACAATTTAACCGGAACTGAGCGCCTTATTTCATAAACATAATTAGTATTTACAACACAACATACGAATTATGATTAGTATAACCAACATTATTTACTCATCATAATTCGGAAAGAAATCATTATTTTAAAATGTGGAAATTTCAATTGGTAATTTTAAGAGGTGAGTGGTAATTTTCGTAAGTTTTCGCTGTCTGTTAAGCTGTAATAATTTACACCCAAAATCACTGAGCTACGTACGATATATTGACAATATACGTACGTTTCCTTATATTTATAAAAAGGAGTTTGTTATGATTTTAACAGCATCATCATTAAGAAAAAACATTTACAGAATTCTTGACAAAATTTCGGAAACAGGCATACCGGTTGAGATTGAACGGAAGGGGAAAAAACTAAAAATAATTTCAAGCGGAGAAGTACAAAAACTTTCAAATTTGAAAAAAAGGAACATATTTAACGGTTCGCCGGAAGAACTTATTCACATTGATTGGTCAAGTGAATGGAAAATGTAGTTTATCTTGATACACACGTTGTTGTTTGGCTTTATAGCGGAAATCTTGAACTGATACCGAAACCTGTACAGACTATTTTAAACTTAAATGATTTATTGATTTCCCCGATTGTAAAATTAGAATTAGAATATCTATTTGAAATTAAAAGAATTAAAAGGCGGGCTTCAATAATTTTATCCGCCCTTAAATCAGAAATCGGACTCAAAATTTATGATATTACTTTTGACCAAGTAATTGAGAATGCATTAAATCAAAAATGGACGCGTGACCCTTTTGATAGAATTATTACCGCCCAAGCAGCCATAAATAAATCACAACTCGTGACAAAGGATGCAACTATCCTTAAACATTTTAAGAATGCAATATGGGATTGAATAGTACAAATTAGTTTGTTCTTTTCGAATTGGTGTCGCATCACCACTGTTGCATCTCTTACAGGCATTGCAATAGTTACATGAACAAAAGTGGAAGCATCATCAGGATACTGAAGTTTGTGTAAACAAAATGTTGATCCCGAACCTGTCTCAGTAATTTAGGTTTAACTTTATAATTTTAAGTTTAATTTTATCATAAAAAACGGGGGAAATAAAAGCCGCTACACACCAAAGGCGGTTAAAAATTCGCGAATTCGCGGCAAAAGAATTTG
>CBFDUR010000487.1:0-1881 GCA_965613005.1 uncultured Ignavibacteriales bacterium | reverse complement strand
TGCTTGTCGTATTTCCGATTTTAACCGGTTTGATTCATTATGTTGTTTAACATCATTAGATGATAATTTATAGTTGTAAGATTGAACTTTACTTCTATCAAGCTCAACTAACTTTTCACTTACAATTTCCTCGCTAATAAAGTCAGGTTCGGAAAGTTTTTTTACAATGCCGGGTGAAGTTTTAGTTTTTGTTTCATCGGGTTCAACGTGAGCCAGATCATGTCTTCCCAAATAAGTAACGGCAAGTTCACGGAAAATATAATCTATGACGGAGGTAGCCATTTTAATTTTTGCATTACCGCCGACAATCCCGCTTGGTTCAAACCTAGTAAATACAAATGCGTCGACAAATTCCTCCAGTGGTACTCCATGTTGTAATCCTAGTGAGATAGAAATAGCAAAACAATTTAATAGGCTTCTGAATGCGGCGCCCTCGCGATGCATATCGATAAAAATCTCTCCTAATTGACCATTATCATACTCGCCTGTTCTAATATAAACCGATTGCCCGTTTATTTTGGCTTTTTGAGTATAACCCGTTCTTCTATCAGGAAGCCTTCTTCTTTTTGCAATATATCGATGAATTATTTTCTCAGCAATTTTCACAATATCATTATGTTCCGTAAGCGATTCAATTTCTTCTTCACTGATAGAATTCAAAGGTTGTGAAAGTTTTGAATAGTTTCTATAAAGTGCATTTGCTTTTATCCCGAGTTTCCATGATTGCATATAAGCATCTTTGATATCTTCTACGCTAGCTTGATTGGGTAAATTAATAGTTTTTGAAATTGCTCCCGAAATAAATGGTTGGGCTGCCGCCATCATTTTTATATGAGCTAAAGGACGAATAAATCGTGTTCCTTTTTTACCGCATTTATTGGCGCAATCGAAAATAGGATAATGTTCATGCTTGAAAAAGGGAGCGCCTTCAATTGTCATTGTACCGCAAACATAATCGTTAGCCGAAGCAATTTCTTGTTTAGAGAAGTTCAATAAGGTAAGTAGATCAAAATTGTATGAATCTATTTCATCTTGATTTATACCCAATTTATTTACTATAAAATCTGTTCCTAAAGTATACTTATTAAAAGCAAATCCAATTTCAAAAACAGAGGGAAGCGCTTCATCGATTTTATTTAAAGCCTCTTCTGTAAATCCTTTCGATTTTAATGATTCATGATTGATGTAGGGACATCCTTCGAAAGTTCCGGAACCCCTGGCATATTTTACAATTTCATTTATTTGATCATTATTATATCCCAATCTATTCAACGCAGGCGGAATGGACTGATTGATTATTTTGAAATACCCGCCACCGGCTAATTTTTTAAATTTAACCAAAGCATAGTCCGGTTCAACACCGGTTGTATCGCAATCCATTACCAGCCCTATTGTACCGGTAGGAGCAATTGCCGTAATCTGAGCATTCCGGAAACCGAACTGATTTCCAAGTTCAACTGCTCTGTCGGCATCTTCTCTGGCAGCCTTAAGTAGATCGGACGGGCAGTGTTTTGGGTTTATGCCTACCGGATAAATGGTCAAATTTTCATACTCTTCATTCGGAACATTATAAGCGGCTCTGCGATGATTTCGAATTACCCGCAGCATGTGTTTTTTATTTTTCTCATATTTTTTTATTTAAAGTGGGGCTAGAACGTCTCCAATATTTTTTTAAATAGCGCAACCAATCAATCACATGAATTCTGGCAACCTTATTGCCTAAGCTTTTTAGACCAAGATCTTGAGCAGATTCGCGGTGATAATAATGAATAACGCCACTATCTGCATAATAATGAACTCGCCAGCCAGCTTCCCAACAACGACGACACCAATCAACATCTGTAAAATATAAAAAGAAACGTTCATCAAAGGCGCCAATTT
>CBFDUR010000486.1:0-1905 GCA_965613005.1 uncultured Ignavibacteriales bacterium | reverse complement strand
CCAATCTACCGGAGCACATTATTCTGATACCTTCGGCGCCCATCCTCATAGCTGCAGTAATTGCCATTTTCATCGCTCTCCTGAAAGAAACCCTTCCAGTAAGTTGATTAGCAATATTTTCCGCGACTAAATAAGCATCCAATTCGGGTCTTTTAATTTCAGAAATTTGAACTTTAACTTCTTTTTCCGTTAGTTGTTTTAACTCTTGTTCTAGCTGTGTTATCTCTTTACCGCTCTTTCCAATAACTACACCCGGTCTTGAAGTATAAATAGTAAGAGTTATATTTTTCGAAGTTCTATCAATAACTATACGGGAAATTCCAGCTTTTTTTAATCTATTCCTAATGTAACTTCTTAATTTTCCATCTTCTTTAAGTTTTGTTGAATAACTTTTATTTTCATACCAATTGGAATCCCAACCTCTTATAATTCCAACTCTAAAACCAATCGGGTTTGTTTTCTGTCCCAAAAAAAATATCCTCCTAAAAATTATGCTTTAGTTGCAACAACAATTGTTAAATGACAAGATCTTTTTCTTATCTTATATGCTCTTCCCATAGGAGCAGGTGAAATTCTTTTCAATGTAGGCCCTTGGTTTACAAATGCTTCCTTTATGATAATATCCGCAGGTTCTACTCTACCAGAGTCCTCGGCATTCATTAAATTTGCAACCGCCGATCGTAAAGTTTTTTCTGCATCTATAGAAGCATGTTTCGAATGAAAGTGCAGTATTTCAATTGCTTTATCAACTGTTAAACCTCTGATTAGATCTACAACCAATCTCATTTTTCTTGGAGAAGAACCGATATATTTATTTATTGCTTTTGCTTCCATTCTAATTTAGATTCCTTTAGTTAACATAACTATGACTTAGAGGCTTTTTCTGCTTTTGTACCGGGATGACCTCTAAATATTCTAGTGGGTGCAAATTCACCCAGTTTGTGACCTACCATATTTTCAGTAATATAAATCGGTATCATTTTATTGCCGTTATGTACAGCAATTGTATGTCCTACAAAGTCAGGAGTTATCGTTGATGCTCTTGACCAAGTTTTAATTATTTTCTTTTTATTGGTAGAATTTAACTGATCTATCTTCGCAGCTAATTTATAATCAACAAAGGGCCCTTTTTTAACCGATCTTGGCATATTAATTTACTCTCTACTTATTACGTCTTTTAATAATAAATTTATTAGAATCTTTTTTACGTTTTCTTGTTTTTAAACCTTTTGCTTTTTGTCCCCAAGGTGAAACCGGGTGACCGCCTCCGGAAGATTTACCTTCACCGCCGCCCATTGGATGATCTACAGGGTTCATAGCTACCCCCCGGACATGGGGTCTTCTACCTACCCAACGACTTCTACCGGCTTTACCTAAACTTAGGTTTTCTTGTTCGGAATTTCCAACCACACCGTAAGTCGCTCTGCAATTCAAACGAATTATCCTTACTTCACCTGAAGGCATTTTCAATTGAGCATAATCACCTTCTTTTGCAAGCACTTGCAATGAAGAACCGGCACTTCGCCCCAACTGTCCTCCTTTTTCAGGCTTTAATTCCACATTATGGACAAAACTGCCCAACGGCATCTCACTTAGAGGCATCGAATTACCTATCTTTATATCAATTCCGGAACCAGACTGAACAGTATCACCAACTTTTAATCCTTCAGGAGCTAATATATATCTCTTCTCACCATCTGCATAATGTAACAATGCAATTCTCGACGTTCTATTTGGATCATATTCAATGGAAAATACTTTTGCCGGTACACCATCTTTATTACGTTTAAAATCGATTATTCTGTATTTTCTTTTATGGCCGCCACCGATATGACGTGCAGTAATTCTACCCAAATTATTTCGACCACCCGACTTTTTCAGCGCTGTAGTTAAAGATTTTTCAGG
>CBFDUR010000485.1:0-1905 GCA_965613005.1 uncultured Ignavibacteriales bacterium | reverse complement strand
ACTTGAAGGGTGTTTTTTTTTGGCATTTCGTATCTTCTCAACTTTTCGGGGGAACCCCTCAGGAACGCGGATTAAATAACTTGCACATTTTCAGATTTGTCATTCTGAAGACGAACGCGCTTTTTCGTTAACGAACAGTAGTATCGTTCGCAGAATCCCTGACAGGAACAGGTAATTATTGCCTATGCTGGTTTGAATTCAACTATCGGCACAGGGATTCTTCCTCGCTTCGCTCCTCAGAATGACAAATTTACGAGGCCGTAAATGGGTAAGTTATTTACGGCTCATTCCAAAGTAGAAGAGGATACCCAAGAAAATTAATATTATTCCAATCCCAATTGTGAATTTGGTTTTTCGAAATGTCATCTTGATCCCTCTCACTATATTCGATTTGAATTAACTATTAGAATGATGACAGATGAATTTTGTCCGGAAATTAAAATTTGAAATAACGATTAAAAATGTTACTGCCTATTCAAGCACATAATCCTCAAATCAAGATATTTCGATTAAACCTTTCAAATCATCATTCAATACGATCAAGGAGTTATCCAATCTTTATGCCAATTTAAGATGTCATTTAATCATAGTATTTAAGAGAGCAGAAAGGAGTATATTTTTAAATTATTTAAAAAGTATTTAAATAATTTAAAATAGTGTATTAAAATCAATTTAAAGGTTTAATTTCGTAAGAAGCTATTTTACTATATAGAGTTGGTAAAGATATTCTCAAAATTCCTGAACTTTTCTGTTTATCCCAATTATTTGCTTCAAGTACGCGTTGAATATGAATTTTTTCAATTTCAGCTAAACTTAAATTTGCCAGATCAGTCTCAGAAGTTGTTTTATCATCATGCTTACTTAACAATATATTTTCTTTCTCTAAAACATCACCTGTAGATAAAACAACTGCCTGCATTAAAGTATTTTCTAATTCTCTTACATTTCCTACCCAATGATAGTTTTTCAGCATTTCCATAACATTTTCCGGAACTTTATTAACGTTTTTATGTAATTTCATGTTTATTTGAGTTAAAAAATATTTTACGAGTAGGGGAATATCATCAACTCTCTTTCTTAAAGTCGGTAATACAATTGATACAACATTGAGCCTATAGAAAAGGTCCTCTCTAAACTTTCCATCTTTAACCAGTTGTAGAATATCCCGGTTTGTAGCTGCAATTACCCTAGCTTTCATGTTAATCAAAGTTTCACCACCTACTCTCTCAAATTCTCTTTCTTGCAACACCCTTAATAATTTTACTTGAATATTCGGAGATATTTCGGAAACTTCATCTAAGAAAATTGTTCCCTCACCGGCAAGCTCGAATTTGCCTTTTTTATTGCGAATTGAACCGGTAAATGCACCTTTTACATGTCCGAATAATTCACTTTCAAGAAGTGTTTCCGAAAGAGCCGTGCAATTAACCGCAATAAAAGGTTTGTTTTTAGTTGCACCGCTGTAATGGATAGCTTTTGCTACCAGCTCTTTACCTGTGCCGCTTTCCCCTTGGATTAGAACCGTAACGTCGCTAGATGAAACTTGCCCAATCTTTTTATATACATCTTTTATCTCTTTTGTTCTACCGATGAGCGTATTCTTAACATCGTATCCATCAGAATATTCCGATGTAAAAGAAGCTAGTTGATCGCTAAGTAATTTATTTTCCAAAACTCGTTTTATAGAAGTCTTTAATCTTTCCAGTTCAAGAGGTTTTTCAATAAAATCGTATGCACCCTCTTGCATTGCTTTAATGGTACTTTGCATATCATCGAAAGCAGTCATTATAATCACATTAATACGATTATCGAATTCTCTAATCATTTTCAGCAATTCCAAACCATTAATCCCCGGCATCCTAATATCTGAAATTACCAAATCAGGACGATGTTTTTTGATTTTAT
>CBFDUR010000484.1:0-1908 GCA_965613005.1 uncultured Ignavibacteriales bacterium | reverse complement strand
TAAAGAAAGCGGGACAGGTTTGCAAGAAAATTAGTTAAAACTTAGCGCGATAAGCCGCAAATTTAGAAATTATGTTTAAACTATTGCGATTTTAATCAACAGCACATCAAAATATTATTTCACATTAATTTCTTTGCAAAAAAAACAAAGACTTAACTGATAATTCTATAATTCAGTAAAAAATAATTAGAAAGTAGAAATTAGAAAAATAAAATATTTTAGAATAATTCCAACTTGCACTTTAGTGCGTTATGTTACGTTTTATTAATTATGTTATTTATTTAGATCATACTTTTTTTCAAACACTGCACACGCAAACTGCAAATGTTACGACCGGCTGAAGCAGTCGGCTTTGAGTTGCTTGTTAAAGCACGCCCAACATCATGCGACATAATGTGTTTTGACATATTCACGAAGAATAGTGTTGATTCTTGTCTGCCATCCTTTACCTTCAGATTTAAAATATTCGATTACTTCCGGACTTAAACGGATAGAAACAGGTATCTTTACAGGGGACTTTTGATGCCCATGTAAACGAGAAGGTCTATCAGGGTGTAATTCTCTCACAGGACGCATCTTTTTTAACAAATCATCTGATAATGGTGGGGAATCGACAGCATCCCAATTCTTCTGTTTTATGTTATTTGAATTGTGTTTCATAAAATTCATTCTCACGTTTATTGGCTTTTCGTAAACTGATAATACGAATAGTATCAATCCTGATTGTATAAATCATTATATGTAAGCGATTACCGATTAAACCTAATGCTATCCAACGCTCTTCTCCATAATTTGTACGATCATCAATAACTTCAATAGCAGTTGACCAATCAAATTCTTCGGCTGCTATAAAATCAACTTCATGTTTTGCAATATTCGCTTTACGTTTACTTTCGTCCCATTCGTATTCCACACCGAAATGTATATACAATAATGTTAAATATCAATAGAAATACAAACCATAGCGATTCAGAGCCAAAGTTTTAATCTAAATCAAGTCAATTTAAACTGTTGAAACGGTTAATGATGCTCGTAAGCTCTTATTAACCCATGAATTAAGTCGTGGGTTGATGACAAAATCATTGATTAAATAATCGGTTCACCGGTTTTTACACCTTTTGAATAACAAGAAGATTATTTTTGGGAGTTTTCATAACTCTCTGTTTTATATTAAATTAAATTTGGCTCTGAATTGCTGCAGATGTTTATTTATTCGTAGATTCACCCGCCGAAGAAAAAAATGTATTGGCAAATATGGACGGCGTAAATAAACCGACGGTATCGCTTCTTTACGGCACAAAAACGCGTTTGACGGAGTGCATTCGTTTACACATAAAAGATGTTGATTTTAGTAATAAGGGAAGATAAGTTTAATGTTCGTACCTTCGTTTATTTCGCTACGAATATCAATGGTTCCATTGTGCAGTTCCATGATGGATTTGACTATCGATAAACCAAGTCCCGTTCCTTTAATTGAATTAGCGCGGGATACATCTACCTGATAAAACCGGTCAAAAACTTTAGAAATATGTTCGGAAGCAATCCCGATTCCGTTATCAATAATTTCAATTTCAGTAGAATTATTTCCGGTTTGTTTCAACAATATTTTCACTTCACCGTTTTCTTTACAATATTTAATTGAATTTGAAATTAGGTTAATAATAGTCCTACTAAAAAGAACCGGATCGGCGGTAACATTTGCATTACCATGACAAATAAATTTTATATTTTTTTCTTCGGCTGAAGATTGATAAAATTCAATTATCTTTTCTATTTCAATTTTTGCATTAAATTGGGTCTTCTCTAATTTAATTTCGGAATTTTCGGCTCTCGCGAGAAAAAGTAAGCTTTCAATTAATGCTGAAATTCTTTGACCTTCTTCAAGGTTGGATTCAAGGACTCTTTTAT
>CBFDUR010000483.1:0-1932 GCA_965613005.1 uncultured Ignavibacteriales bacterium | reverse complement strand
TTAGCTGAAGAAGGCTCAGTAGCTAAAATCACCGGGAAAGAAGGTACGCGTTTTTCCGGACCTGTTAAGGTTTATAATTCTGAAGAAGAAGCATTGAAATCTATTGAAAATAACGAAGTTGTACCTGGCGATGTTGTTGTAATCAGATATGAAGGTCCAAAAGGTGGACCGGGGATGCGCGAAATGCTTGAAATAACGGCATCAATTGTGGGAGCCGGTTTAGGTAAAAGCGTTGCTTTAATTACCGATGGAAGATTTTCGGGCGGTACTCATGGATTTGTCGTTGGACATATTACACCTGAGGCTCAAACCGGCGGCAACTTAGCACTGTTGGAAAACGGTGATACAATTATAATTGATGCGGAAAACCATACAATCAATGTGGAACTCTCAGAGGAAGTACTTGCCGAACGGCGCTCTAAATGGATTCAACCGGAATTTAAGTTTAAAAAAGGAATCCTTTATAAGTACATAAAATCTGTTTCATCGGCTTCCGAAGGATGTGTGACCGATCAAGATTAATATTATAAAAGAAATTGTCTAAAATTTAAATTAATTGTTATGAAGGGTACGTTTTAAAGATGTACCCTCCATTCATATTATTCAGCTTTTAATAATTATTATTTTTCTTTTTTGCATTATTTTTCCAAATCGGGAATTTTTTAACTGTTATCTTTTTACTCAATTGTATGAAATAAATCAAGACGGGGGTTCACATGAAATACTTCGCTTTATTTTTAATTATTGTTGTTGTTATTATAGCCGCAAGTGTATTTTTGACCAAAGAATTTAATCACAATTCTATTGAAAAGAATGCTAAACTAGTGGAAGAGAGCAAACAAAAACTTTTGGCAACCGACAGCACCTTTTACAAAGAAGCCGTTACCAATGGGACCGGGAAAGCTTTCATTAACTTTGCCGCTAAAGACGTAATAATAATGAGACAAAAACAATCTCCAATTATAGGTAAAACTTCATTGGAACATTTATATCAAAACAAAGATACTGTAAAACTCCCACTAAAATGGAAGCCTGTAAAAGTTGAAGTCTCCCCCGATGGAAAATTAGGTTATGTTTTCGGTAATTGGGAGTTGGTTGAGCCGGGTGATAGTAGTAAGAAAAAAATCATTTACGGTAACTATGTTACAATTTGGAAAATGCAGCCGGACGGAGCATGGAAATATGTATTTGAAGGCGGAACTACCGTACCTGCACCTGATACTGTTTCTTTGCAATAAATTTAACGCAGATAATTTTCATGAGTTTCCGTTGATGTAATTTTGCCCGGTTATTTCCAATGCTTATTTGTTTCATCTTTAACTATCGGATAATTTTATTTACCGGCAAAATATAACTTTTCCTAGGATTAAACTTCGAACTGTATTTAATCTTTTTAATTGAGAATCCGGTAGGGAATTACTCTTCTTTTATTCCAAGAAAATTCATAAGATGATCGTGAGCACCGGGAGGAAGTTCAACATCATATTTCTTATAAAAATTAATTGTCATCTCAACTGTTTTGAAATAGTTACGACAATCCGCGCAATCATCGAGATGATCTTTAATAGCCTTGCACTTCGGAGAATCTAGGTCTTCACCCAGGCTCTCACAGATATGGCTCATCACTTTTTTACATGAGACTTTTTCTTTTTTCATGATTGAAATGCCTCATTTATTTCTTTTCTTAAAAATGCTCTTGCTCGATACAACCGTGATTTTACAGCAGGTACAGAAAGCCCGGTAATTTTACCTGTCTCTTCGGTAGATAATCCTTCCACATCTCTCAACAAAAAAACTATTCTATATTCAGGAGACAATTTTTGTATTGCATCATCTAGTATTTTTTTCAATTCTTTATTTTCTAATTTAGATTTACTTCCAAACAACCGAATATTCAACCTTCGGTAAGTGACCGAAGGAGTGCACACATAA
>CBFDUR010000482.1:0-1938 GCA_965613005.1 uncultured Ignavibacteriales bacterium | reverse complement strand
TGCTTTTATCTGAGTGCAAAATATCTCTCGGGAGTTCAACTTGAAAAGGATACTCTCCACCGGAATGTCTGTAAATAATAATATTGTTTACTGAGATATCGGCAGAATAATTCAATCCCAGGAACATAATTCTCATTTTATAATTGTTAATTTGGTCTTGGGTAAGAGAAAAATCTTTTTCAAATACAAGACTACCGGTTCCTTTAAAGATTGAGGGTACAGAGATTGAAGCTTTATCTTTATCGTTGTCTCCCGGCGAGAATACATTCCATTCGCCGTTTAAAGAAATAATTTTTCTGAAAGAATTAATATCAAAGAAAGTAGAGTCCGAAGTTTTTATCTGATAATTAGGCAGTTCCTTAAAAATAATTTGGGCATGAATTTCAGGAAAAACAATAATTGATAAAATGAGAATAGTTAGTGAAATATATTTGGGAAATCCCATCCGTATAATTTGTCCTAGTTTATAATAAAAAAAACTAATAAATATACTAAACAAAGTAGGGGAAATCAATGAAAAAGTTAGAGGCGGTTATTAATATTGCGCAAATGCCCCCCTTTGATAAGTTATTTTAGAATAAGAAATTAAATAGATTTAATTATGCTGATGAAGGAATCTGCGTTCAAACAAGCGCCTCCTACAAGCGCTCCGTCTATATCGCTTAGAGTCAGTAAATCAGGAGCATTTTCCGGCTTAACGCTACCGCCATATTGAATAACAAGTTTTTCGGCAGCCTCAGTTGTATATTTCCCGGCAATAAAATTGCGGATAAACCGGTGAACTTCTTGAGCTTGTGAGGGTGTTGCGGTTTTACCTGTACCGATTGCCCAAACAGGCTCATACGCAACTATAATATTATTTAATTCGACGATAGAAATTTGATACAATCCACCGTTCAATTGTTTTCTGATAATTTCTTTTGTAATTCCCGATTCTCTTTGTTTCAGCGTTTCACCCACACAGAAAATAGGGTTCAATTTTTTTTGTAAAGCCTTTTTGATTTTTTTATTTATCATTTCATCGGTTTCACCGAAAATTGATCTTCGTTCCGAATGGCCCAAAATAACATATTCACAACCGGCGCTTTTTAACATATCAGCGGATATTTCACCCGTAAATGCTCCGCTCTCTTCATAATACATATTCTGAGCGCCCAACTTAATTTTTGTCTCCTTAAGCAATGAATAAGCCTCATACAATGACGTAAACGGTGGGCATATTATTACATCGCAATTCAATTTTTCATTTCCCAACCCTGCGGTCAATTTAGTAATTAAGTTTTGTGATGCGGTGATGTCATTATTCATTTTCCAGTTGCCTGCAATTACTTTCCTGTGCATATCATCCTCTAAATCGGTAAAAAATAAATTTCAATACTTAATGAATAAAGTTACAAAAGCCGGTTCTTTACTTCAATTATTTTTCAAATTTTATTTTTTATAGATGAGTTATATCAAAAATAAAATTTCAATTTTAAGTTTGATTTTACTCAATATATACCGGGTTTTACCGCTTCTAAAATTAGATTTTTCAGTATTACCTTTGTAACGGGAAGTATTAAATTTTATAAAGTTTATACTTATTTCATTATTTTTATAGGCGGTTTAAAATTTGGTGGGAATTAATTTGAGAACAAAAACAATCATTTTACTTAATTGAAGTGTATGGATTCAAGCTTTTTAGATTCAACTCATAAACAAATATGAAACGATTAGTACTATTTATGAAAATCCCACGTCAGGTAATCATTCTCGGATTGTTAAGTTTGTTTACCGACATGGCTAGTGAAATGTTATATCCTATTACTCCGATTTTCCTTACATCCGTATTGGGAGCTTCAATGGTTTTAGTGGGTGTTATAGAAGGAATAGCGGAATTTACAGCAGGATTTTTTAAGGGATATTTCGGACGCATTTCAGATAAAATAGGGAGAAGAT
>CBFDUR010000481.1:0-1951 GCA_965613005.1 uncultured Ignavibacteriales bacterium | reverse complement strand
TAATTGCGATACACCGGAAAAACTGAGACAGTTTAATTTACGATGAATCAGGAGTTCTGACTCTAGAAAATACCGATGTGTTATTCCAAACACATTCACTTCCAGTGTAAATTCCATGGAGGATCTCTTATTTTTTGTAAAATAAGAGATCCTTCAGTTGTTTTGCTCCTTCAAAATGACTTATTCTATTGAACTTTTTGGAATAGACTCATTTATTAAAAGTTATACCTAAGTCCAACTTGCATCTGCCAACGGGAAGCTAGGGTTACAGCGTCCCTAAATGTTTTCTTTAAATTATGCTTATAATTGAAGACCGGAGCGCCTTTGCTATTAAATTTTACTAGTTCCAATGAGGAAGTAGCGCCTCTGTTTGCAATACTTCTAACTCCCCAATCGGAATTAAGCAAGTTTGCTACATTAACAATATCGATACTCAATTGAAAAGTTTGTTTTTTATAACCTAACATAAATGAAAAATCTTGTAAGATTCTTAAATTAATATTGCTGAACCAAGGATTGATTTCACCAAAACCGGAAGCGATTTGACCGCGATGAGAGTTTAAATAGGCATCTTGCTTAATAAAGGAATTAAAAGCATTCCACTGCTGATCGGCTGTTACGGTATTACCGTTTTTATCAACATAAGGTGCAAAGTTTATTTCGCTTTTATTCCTTGGTATGTATATAAGATCATTTCCTGAAGCTCCGTCACCATTTACATCTCCTGAATAAATAAATGAATATCTATTTCCACCTATTCCATTATACAAAAAGCTATTACCTTCAGCTACTTCAGCAAATATTCCTATACTAGTTGCAAATTGAGATGACCATACCTTTCTGTACGTTAGGGTACCGATAAAACGATTTCTTTCTCCAAATGGAGAATTTCTTAACTCCGGTTTATTTGGGTTTCCTTGAGTTGGGTTAGATGACCATAGTGAACTTGCGATAAAATTAGGTTCCAAAACACTTTTAGCTACTAAAAAAGTATAGGCTAAACTTACTCTCAACCCATTGTAAAAATATTTCCTTAATTGAGCAGTTATACTATAATTATATCCCTTATTCGAATTGTCTATAACATAAACGCCACCTACACTATTATTTAACTTGTTGTGACCTGCACCACCATAATAAGGTCTTCCATCAGGTAAAAAACGCTTCGGTGCCGTTAGATTAGCATTTCTAATAAAAATAGAATTAATATCCTTTCCATAAATAAACTCTAATGTACCGAGAATAGTTCCGGGCAGGATCTTATCTATGGCTAGATCAGTTGTCCATTCTTGAGGCCATTTAAAATTCCTGGACATTGCATTAATATCATATGTTCTTTCCTGTTTCGGCAAGTTGGGGTTATCACCGGGATTTGAAACATTGTTACCAATCCAAACAAAAGGAACCCTGCCGGTAAATATTCCGGTACCTCCTCTTAATTGTAATGTTTTATCTCCGTTTACATCCCAATTGAATCCAACTCTTGGTGAGAATAATGGTATTGATCTTGGTAACTTACTTTGATTAACTACCTCCGGATTCCCATTTCCATCAAGTAAAGTTAAAGACGTTGAAAAAGGGTTAGCGACCATGTGTGTTAAATATATTGGAATGTCAGTCCTGATTCCATACGTAAGGTTAAAATTATCGGTAACAAAAAATTCATCCTCCGCATAAAAACTTAGTTGAGCTACACTAATATTTTCACCTTTATATGGACCTGTACCAACCATAGCATTAAAATTAATGAAATTGGGACTCTTAGGATTAGTATCATCAAAGAACTCTTTTAGAGAAGAGAATGATGATCCACCGTATTTTGGGGGTAGGAAGAATAATCCATTACGGAAAAGATTGAATGAATTGTAAAATCCAAATTTCTCAAAGCTAGTTCCGATAGTCAAAATATGATTGCCGGCAAAATAACTGAAATTATCAGTAAACTGCCAAA
>CBFDUR010000480.1:0-1966 GCA_965613005.1 uncultured Ignavibacteriales bacterium | reverse complement strand
AATTCTGGTATTTACTACTCCGTTCGAGCACCAATGTTTCAACTTATAAATGGTTCTGCTGCTTTCTTGTACGGTTGGACAGCTTCACCATCCGGCAGTGTAACATTTCAGGATACAAACGCTGCTCAAACTTCTGTTGTTTTTACCAGTTCTAGTACTACAACTATTACAGCTCAGTACAGCAGTAATACAATAACTATGAATACAACCATTCCCTCCGGTGTTACTTTAACCGTAAATTCCGGGACAACCCTTAACTTTCCATCCGGCGCGGGACTTGTTGTAAACGGGAAACTTGTAAGCAGCGGTGCTGTATTTTCATCTACATCGGGGAGCTGGAAGGGCATCACTTTAAGTCATGCCGAGGGTTCTTCCATACAGAATACTACAATATCGTATGCCCTTTCTCCTATCATAATTGATACTACAAGCAGCATTACTGTTTCCAATTGCACAATAAATAATTCAAGTTTTTACGATAATAATTTTAATGAAGCAGCCGCGATACAAGTTTGGCATTCCACACCAACGATAACACTAACGACAATAGAAGGTCAAAGCAATGAAGGTCAAAGCAATTCTTGGAACGGTGTAAGATTTGCCGATAACAGCGGCGGCACATTAGAATACAGCACAATCGAAAACCTTGGAGACGGAAACGGGATAATAATTATTAAAATCCCGGTAAGTAACCCTTTTTTAAAGATAGGATACTATCTCTGCGCTCCAACGATAGTTTTCATTTTGATTTGATTCGTATGCAAATATTGATTCGAATGGAAAATTGAATTAGTTTAAAATCTTTTATATTGATTTGGCGAATGCAGTTAACCCAGTTAGTTTTTAAAAGGATTCAATCTGCTTTCTTCAAAATAAGGATGATAATTTTCACTTGCTTCCAACTCCTGAACCCAGCCGTTCTCCAAACCATATTTACCTAACATTTCAATTGCCCTTGCATATTCGGTGAAGGTAATATTTCTATCTAAAAGAATATCATAGCCGGCTTTATTCGTGGGGTAATATTGTGCCATTAAAGAGATATGAATTCTAGGATTTAACTCACTACTTATAAATTTAAATACGTTTTCAGTTTCCGCCAACCCGTTCGGTAATATAAGATGACGAATAATTAAGCCTCGTACTACAACATCATTTTCATAAATAAGCTCATGTCCGGTTTGTTTGTACATTTCTTTTATTGCAAGTTTCGTTTGATCGAAATAGTCTTTCACTTTAGAATATGATTTTCCTGCATAATTTTCTCCATACTTGAAATCGGGTAGATAGATATCTACAACGCCATCATAAAGCCGGAGCATTTCAACACTATCATAACCGTTAGTATTATAAATGATAGGCAATGTTAATCCTTTCTCGGCAGCTCTTTTGATTCCTTTTAATATTGAAGTGGAAAAATGCGTAGGAGAAACTAATCCTATATTATGACATTTTTGATCTTGTAATTCAAGCATAATATCGGCCAGTTTTTCTATCGAAATTTCATTTTTCTTCTCAACTTTATAATTTTGGCTGATTACATAATTCTGGCAGTAAACACATCTCAAATTACAGTTGCCGAAAAAAATATTACCCGTGCCGTTTTTTCCCGTTAAAACAGGCTCTTCGCCGAAATGAGGAGTATACGATGAAACTACCGGTAAATCGCCGCTTTGACAAATTCCAAGTTCATCATTTGTTCTATCAACTAAACAATTTCTCGGACAGCCGGTACAAGCTTTTAAAATCTCATCTGCAATTTTAACTCTTCTTTCTAATTCGCCGGATTCGAGAAGTTTAAGATATGACGGAATATAACCCATACTTGAATTTTCTTTTTTGGAACAAAGCCGTAACTTAATAATTAAGTGACTTTATTATAAAAATAATTGTAATTGATATTTTTTTATAAGAGTTTCTGCAAAATAAGACATTTGAACGATTTGTCATTTCGACCGAAGGGAGA
>CBFDUR010000479.1:0-1979 GCA_965613005.1 uncultured Ignavibacteriales bacterium | reverse complement strand
CATGCAAATATAAAATTGAAGTATATAAATAGCGTCAAATTTAGGGGGTGGAATAAAATAAGTTATCGAATTACAACTCCTAAAGTGTTTAATAACAGTTATCTATTCTTGTATTATATGCAAGTTATTCTATTCCACCCCCTTAACACACCGGAAAGACAAAATGTTAATTTAAATTTTAGGTAACGGTTTTAATAAATCATGTGAAGGATAAACGCAATTAAGTTTTCGACCAATATATTCTTGAATTGATGGTATTTGGAAAGAATCATCCTCACTGGCGAAACTAATAGATACACCGGCTGCACCGGCTCGCCCGGTCCTTCCTATCCTATGGACATAGTCCTCAGCATCTTCGGATAAAGTATAATTTATAACATGGCTAATCCCTTCGATGTGGATTCCCCTTCCGGCTACATCTGTAGCAATCAAAATAGGAATTTTACCTTCTTTAAAAGCATTCAGTGTGAGGATCCTTTTCCTTTGTTCAACATCACCCGATATTACCGAACAATTGATTTTATAACGCTTCAATAAACCCTCTAATTCCCTTGTTTCATCTTTCCTATTGGTAAATACCAACACCTTTTGCAATTTGCGCTGTATTAATAAATTATACAAAACACAAAACTTTTCTTTATTAGTAACTATATAAACAATTTGCTCCACACTTTTAACGGCAATTTGCTTAGGATTTATATTTACATGAACAGCATCTTTAGTCCAATAAGATACAAGTCTATTTATATCGGAAGAAAGTGTGGCACTGAAGAATAATGTTTGTCTCTTAGCTTTTGGAGGAGTGGAACGAATAATATTCCGAACATCCGGGATAAAACCCATATCCAGCATACGATCCGCTTCATCGATCACGAGTATCTCCACTTTGTTAAGGAAGAGTCCTTTCTTTTTATAAAAATCTAAAAGTCTTCCCGGAGTAGCTACAATTATATCAATTACATTGCCGTTAAGTAAACTGCGTTGTTTTCTATAATCAATTCCTCCAAAAACCGAAAGGATCTGAACCGGTAAATATTTAGCTAATTTCTTTGCATCACTAGTGATTTGGAGTACTAATTCTCGAGTTGGTGCAAGGATTAAAGCTCTCGGTGAAGCATGTCTTCGTTCTTCGTTAAGGTTATTTTTTTGTAATCTATCCAAAATGGTAATTAAAAAAGCGGCGGTTTTGCCTGTACCGGTTTCCGCCCTTCCGGTTGCATCTTTTCCCGATAAAGTATTCTTTAAAATTTCTTGTTGAATAGTTGTACAATATTTAAAACCTACATCATATATTGCATGCATTAATTCACGGGATAAATCTAAATCATGAAACCTGGTTTTCCCTTCCGAAGGTTCAATATGAAATTCAGCCGAATTCCACTCAACTGATATTAACGATTTATTTCTTTGCTCCTTCCTTCTTTTATTCTCCAATACAAGTTTTTGCCGGGGTCTTTTTTCAGCAACTTTAACTTTGGGTTTCGATACAACTAAATTCTCATTATTCTTTAATTTTCGTGTCTTTCGCGGTTGGGTATAAACCGGATCGGGTCGATTATTTTTCTTATTACGTACTTTTTCTAAAAGTTCCGCTTTACGTTTTTCCCATAGATATTTTGTGTTATCTTCGTTTATTTTCTTTTTATTAAAAGAATTTATTATTTTTTTTAATAATTTTCGTACCAAAATTTTTCTTCTATTTTTTAATTATGAGTCTCCTCTAAAAAAGGCATTTATATTGTAAAAAGTTTTGATCTTTGTTGATATTCACAATTCAAAAAATTCTAAATGACCTTTTTAGATACACACCAATTATAATTTACTTCTTCTTAGACTCTAGTTTTTTTATTATTCTCTTAGAGGGAGGAATAAAATAAGTTATCGAATTACAATTCCTAAAGTGTTTAGGAAATGGGATAATATCTTATACATTTATTAAATATTTAGGGGGTGGGATAAGTTGTTCTATCCAACCCCCT
>CBFDUR010000478.1:0-1985 GCA_965613005.1 uncultured Ignavibacteriales bacterium | reverse complement strand
AAATATAAATATTACTAATTTATATTGCAAACGTATTACCGGAACGTTGTACTAGCTAGAAAAAGATTACTCGATTATATATTTTTCTAACGTATTCATTCTATGTGAAACTTTTCATTTATAAATTTACTCCCTAAAAGTTTATTTTGCCTGAAAATGGATTGGTTTTTGTTAATATTCACAATTTGAAAACCTAAAAACGATATATATCACATTAATTGGTGGATGAAATTCATAGTCGTTGTGATAATTTATATGAAGAAATCAATGCATTTCTTTTATCTTATCACTTCTTATATTTGTACTTTAAATTTTATAGTTTATATTATTTTCAATAATTAGTATACTGAAATGAAGATGGATAAAAGACTGAAATACATTGAACTTATTATTTCAGATTTAGATGGGACATTATTAAATAATGCGGGTGAATGTGGAAATGAAAACAAAAAATTAATAAATGAATTAAAAAAGAAAAATGTTCTTTTCACTTTTGCTTCCGGAAGGATTCATTCGGCGCTCAGAGGATTTGCTTCTGAATTAAATATAAAAATCCCGATTATATCTCTTGAGGGAAGTTTAATTAAAAACAATGAAGACGGAGCCATACTTTTTGAATCCTTGGTACCTGAAAAATATGTTAAAAAAGCACTTCGCTATGCAGATAAGTTATTGTTAAATGTAGCGTTATGTCATGCAGATGCAATTTATTATACTGATTCAAATTCCGTAATCCCACAAATAATGGATAAATTCGGAGCTAATTATCAAGCAGTAGATTCTTATGAAAACCTTTACAGGGGAACACTTGAGGTTGCTTTTGCCGGCGATAATAAAGATAACCTCAAGTTTGTTAAGGATAAATTAAGTTTCCCGTATGCCTTCGGGTTAAATGTATCTTACTTCAAATCAATAACTCATGATGGAATTTATTATCTTGAGGTTAGAAAACATGGAACTAGTAAAGGGAAAACTTTAATAAAATTATTGAAGAAACTCAAAATATCACCTAAAAATACAGCCGTTATCGGGGATTGGTATAATGATTTGTCGCTTTTTGAAACTGATTCATATAAAGTGACTTTATCAAACGGAATTATGGAACTGAAGAGAAAAGCGGATTTAATTACGGGAAAAGATAATAATGAAGATGGTGTCGCTGAGTTTTTAGAAATGGTTTTAAGAGCTAAGGTTGCTTAAATATTTTATCTTTGAATAAATAAACGTGATTAATTTTATCGATAAAAGTATGAGTGATTTTCTACAAGTGAATAGACTGTGCAACTTTCGTTATATCGGGGAATAACAGTATGAACAATGCTCGTTTTATTATTCAATTATCTTTATTTTAATATTAGTAATGCAAACATTTAACTTATTTAAACTTCTGCAATGAAAAACACTGATATTATATTGAGAAAAAATCCTTTATTTGAGCGTTGTCCTTCTTGTTCAAACGTATCCACATTACACAGGTCGAGGACAAGAAATTGGAAGGAATCATTTTTTAAGAGTTTTTCATTTTATAAAATTTATAGATGTGATAATTGTGGTTGGAGAGGCTATCTTTCAACCATAACCATAACCTCAAAATCGATACTAAATTTAGTAAAATATATGTTTTTGGCTTTATTATCGGGTTATATAGCTTATATGATTTTATCAAAATTTATTCATTGATACTATTAAAACGGATTAGTAAAGAAGAAAATTCTACCTAAAATCTCTCTGATTTATCAATTTATTTTTTAATATTTTGTTCGAATGGTATAAAAATACATTCGTAAGTGATTTCATTAAAAAAAACGAGTTATTTGAAGAGTTACTTTATTTCATAATAATTATCCAATAAACTTTATTTGAAATTGAAAATAATAAATCAAAATGAGAATTTAATTATGTATCTTTGAAAATAAAAGAATTGAGGACAATGAAGGGAATTATATTAGCAGGGGGTTCAGGCTCACGTCTGTATCCGGTTACTA
>CBFDUR010000477.1:0-1994 GCA_965613005.1 uncultured Ignavibacteriales bacterium | reverse complement strand
AGGGCAAGGTGCTAGAGAATATAAAAGAGCTGCCGATACGCAAAAATGTATAAGAGTTAGCGGCAAGCATAATGATTTGGAAGAAGTTGGACATGATACGTATCATCATACTTTTTTTGAAATGCTGGGTAATTGGTCTTTCGGTGATTATTATAAAGCCGAAGCTATCCGGTGGGCGTGGGAACTTCTAACGGAAATATGGAAATTGCCTAAAGAAAGATTGTGGGCTACAGTCTATCGTAACGATGATGAGGCTTTTGAACTCTGGAAATCCGAAACGGATATAGATATAAATCATATTCTTAGATTCGGTGAGAAAGATAATTTTTGGGAAATGGGTGATAAAGGTCCTTGCGGACCATGTTCGGAGATCCATATAAATCTTGGTGATGATTTCGATAATCCTAAATTTGTTAATGCCGGGTTATCTGAATGTATTGAAATATGGAATCTGGTTTTTATACAGTATAACAGAGATGAAGAAGGAAAGCTTCATGAGTTGCCTGCAAAACACGTTGATACCGGGATGGGGTTCGAGAGAGTCTGCGCAATACTTCAGAATAAAAAATCGAATTATGATACAGATATTTTTTCTCCGCTTATAAAAAAAGTTTCGGAATTATCCGGAATTAAATATGAAAGGGAAGAAGATCAAATACCAATGCGCGTCATAGCGGACCATATCAGAACTTTAACTTTTGCCATTACCGACGGTGCGGTTCCCGGTAATGATGGACGGGGTTATGTTTTAAGAAGAATTTTGCGGAGAGCCGCTCGTTACGGAAGAAAACTTAATCTTAATGAACCGTTCCTTTATAAATTAGTCAATGTTTTGGTAGATACGATGTCTGATATTTTTCCTGAGCTAAAGGAAAAACAAGAATATGTAAAAAAAATAATTAAGGCTGAAGAGGAGAACTTTAATGCTACTCTCGATAGAGGTATAGAATTATTTGAAATTCTGATTGATGAATTATCGAATGCGGGGTTAAAGAAAATTTCAGGCAAAGATGTTTTTAAATTGTACGATACTTTTGGATTCCCTGTAGATTTAACTAATATTATGGCTAAAGAAAAAGGTTTTGAAATTGATGAAGACGGCTTTAATAATTTAATGGAACGGCAAAAAGAACGGGCCAGAGTTGCTTCCAAAGAAAAATTTGCGTCTATTAACCTTGCCGAAAATGATCTGGGCAAGTTTCAAATTAAAGAAAATGTAAAAACCGTTTTTACCGGTTATGATGAATTTAAATCCGGTGCACAAATTATTGGTTACAAAAAGGAAAACGGAAATAACCTAATTATTCTGGATAAATCACCTTTTTATGTTGAAGCAGGTGGGCAGATAAATGATACCGGCAAATTAATTATCGGCAACAATCCGTTTAATGTTGTTGATCTCGTTAAGATAGAAGATAAAACAATTCATGTAATAGAGAACCCGTCCACCGATCTTCTAATAATTACGGGCACAAATGTGATTGCTCAAGTGGATGAACCACGAAGATGGGATATTATGCGTAATCATTCAGCTACTCATTTGCTCGATGCTGCATTAAGAAAAATTTTAGGCGCGCATGTTCATCAAGCCGGTTCTTATGTCGGTCAGGATAAATTGCGATTCGACTTTACTCATTTCGCAAAATTAAGCGAAAGCGAGCTGCGAGATATTGAAATATTGGTTAATGAACAATTGAGAAGAAATCTTTCTCTAATTCACCATCGAAATGTTCCTTTTGAAAAAGCAAAAAAGATGGGCGCACTAATGTTTTTCGGTGATAAATATGGTGATAAGGTAAACGTTGTACAGTTTGGTGATTTCAGTATTGAATTTTGCGGTGGAACCCACGTGCAGAATAGTTCTCAAATCGGTCTTTTCAAAATTATAAGCGAAACATCAATTGCAAGCGGTGTTAGGCGGATAGAAGCCGTTACGGGTTTGGGAGTAGAAAATTATATTAATGAACAGATTACAAAATTATCCAATGCTGAAG
>CBFDUR010000476.1:0-1997 GCA_965613005.1 uncultured Ignavibacteriales bacterium | reverse complement strand
GGGGTTTGGGGTGAGTTCAAAAGTTATACAACATTACAAATATGACTTGACACTAGATCCAATTCATTAATCATCATATCTATTGACGGTTATAGATGAAACGCCGGTATTTAAATTTAATATTATTTTATTAACACTTTTATCAAAATTATCGGTTTGATATAATCCCGAGTCTATTTTAGTAAAATCTTCAAAGTGTTTTGATGAAAGTGCTGCATTTACTCGAATTTGACAACCGGCAGATTTAGGTACAGATATTTCAACGGAAGAAACACCTCCCTCCAGGTTTAACACTGTTTTATTGTTTTTATTACCGAGCTTAAGTTTCAGTGATGCAGCGCCCATTTTAATTGATATATTTTCTATTTTAAAAAGTGTCAAATCAAAATTAATCGATGCAGCACCGACTTTAAAATTCATATCCCAAACAGGATTATTATTCAACTTTATATCTACATAGTTTTTTAATTTCCCATTAAAAAATGAAGATTGTTTTCTTTTCATCTTCAATTCGACGGAAACGTTGTTCCTATTTTCAAACTGAGTTAACACGTAATTATTATGTACTCCTGCCGTAGTAACGTAAATAAGTTTTTGTGTAGTATCTTTTAATGCAAAAGAACCGGCACCTGCTTCAAAATTAAAAGTAGCATTTTTGTAATAGGTTTTATATGGTTCAAAATAATGAGCTTTCGAATAATTTGAATCGCTGACAACATTAATAGAATGCCCATCAAAAGAAATATTATCATTCGCAAAACCCAAGGTTACCTTCCCGAAAGCAAACAGAATAAAAGCCACAATTATTGCTGTAAGTGCAGTTAAAAACCCTTTAATTATTGAATTACTACTAAAGAAAGAAATTCCCCAAACTATAAAGACTACCGGCCAAAATTTCCAAATATCCGACCAACCGAATTGGAGTTTACCTATATTATTCAATAGGAATATTAATCCGAAAGATATGAAGAACATTCCCCAAAAAATATGTTTAGTTTTCATGGCGTTTACCAATGATAATCATATTATTTTTTCCAGTTTAATAATAATCCAACCCCAATGGCAATCAAAATAAGGGGCCAAAATTTATCGAAATCCAGCATGGGGAAGAGGTTGTCTGCCAGAAAAATAAGGCCGATTACAATTAAAAGAATTCCGGCGGTATTTGTTCTTCTATATTTGCTTGTTTTCTCGAATTGATTACTCGAACTTTGATTTTCATTTTGTGATGAATTATTCTCTTGATTGTGAGCGGTGCTGTTCTCCGTATCAGCATTAATATAAGGAGCTGCCGGCACAACAATCCATAAAATGATATATGCCAATACTCCACTTCCTCCAAGAAAGAGTGAAATGATGAAAAGAACTCTTACCAATGTAGGATCAATTTCGAAATACTCAGCAATCCCACCGGCAACGCCCCCAATCATTTTCTCTTGAGTCGAACGGTACAATTTCCTGTACATTACATACTCCGAGTTAATTTATTTATTTAGTCTCCAATAATATAAATATATATTACATTTAATTGTATAAAATAATTATCATTGGTAAATATTTTATAATAGCGGAACTTTTATTTGATTGGCGGTTCATTTGAAAAGCATGTCTTGTCTAATTATTTTCTTATTTAACAATTGATGAAAGAATTCAAAATGTTTGGGAACAGCTTTTTTCCAATATGCGTAAGAGTGACTACCAGGGCTATGAAAAAATGTTACTGCTATACCTGATGATTTGCTTGAATCGGCAAAGCGCTCACTCATGGAATAGGAAAAATCTTCCGTACCACAACTTATAATTATCGGACGATGAGTCCATTTAATATTTTTTAGTAGATAAAAATCGGAATGTTCTTCCCAGCGTTTACGGTTTGTTTTAAATTTTCCCAACACTTTGTAAATATTCCATTGACCGGCAAATTTAATGATATCAAGTCCTCCGCTAATACTACCGGCACTTTTAAAGAAATTAGGATTCTTTAAGAATAGATACAT
>CBFDUR010000475.1:0-2003 GCA_965613005.1 uncultured Ignavibacteriales bacterium | reverse complement strand
GATATTGGGAGCAAAAGTAGACGAGAATAAATATCCCCTGCCATCTTCCCCTATTTTTGCAATAGGAACAATTATATTCAAAGAAACCGATGTTGCTGTAAGTATACATGAAGAAGTTGATGGATATATTGAGGTAGATTTATCATCAAGTAATGCTGATGCCTTTGGAGGAGAAGTTATAAAAATCGGAAGTTGGAATTATTCGAGTTGGATTCCGGGAGAAAAAGCTCCAAATGATAATTCGAGTATACGAGAAATTACTATTTTGCCCTGTAAATATTTACTGGCAATTGCTCCGGATCATAAACGATTGTGGTTGCATGATTATATAAGCGGAGTCAATCATTTGATCCCAATAAGTAACTTTTATAATAGCTTAATGTTAATAAAAAATATTCGGGAAAGTAAGATAGTTTTAAGCCCCAATTTATTTTTTCAACAAAATGAAAAATATACAGATGAAGATTTAATAATGGCATTTTTATCTTATAACAAATATTTAAGAAAGTTTGATATAGATTATTCATTCTTTTTTAAATCGAGCAAAGTACATGAAAAGAAAAATTTATTTAATTTATTCCGAAGAGGTAAAATTTGACTGCGAGTGAAATAATAGAAAGAGGAAGAGAAGTCATACGTATCGAAGCGGTTGCAGTTGCTAATCTTGAGAAAAAAATAGACAACGAATTTGTAAAAGCGGTAGATGTAATTTCTAATTCCGTAGGAAGAGTAGTATTAACAGGAATGGGTAAATCAGGTTTGGTAGCTAGAAAAATAGTGGCAACACTTAACTCTACGGGGACGGCGGCGATTTATCTTCATCCGACCGATGCACTTCACGGCGATTTGGGTATGGTCCGAAAAGAGGATGTGGTTATTCTAATTTCAAAAAGTGGAAATTCGGAGGAAATTCTTAACCTGATTCCTTTGCTTAAACGTTTAAAAGTTACTCTTATTTTAATGTCTGGAAACCCTGATTCGAAGCTTCGCGAAGACTGTGATATTCTGCTGAATATTTCAGTAAAAGAAGAAGCATGTCCCTATGACCTTGTTCCAACGGCTTCAACCACCGCAACGATGGTAATGGGAGATGCATTGTCGATGGCGCTTTTGCAAAAGAGAGCTTTTACTACCGAAGATTTTGCATTTCTTCACCCCGGAGGTAGCCTTGGGAAAAGGCTTTCTCTGGAAATTAAAGAAATCATGATAAAAGGTGATGATGTTCCAATTGTTTCGGAAGATACTTCTTTCAAAGACGTGATTTTTGAAATTACCTCTAAACGA
The DNA here is from genome assembly GCA_965613005.1 of uncultured Ignavibacteriales bacterium. Lineage (GTDB taxonomy): Bacteria > Bacteroidota > Ignavibacteria > Ignavibacteriales > Ignavibacteriaceae > CAVVVS01. Next base: position 719 of record CBFDUR010000475.1, on the reverse strand, counting down.
TTAGGTACAACATGTGTTGTTGATAAAAATAGAAATTTAACGGGTGTTATTACCGACGGTGATTTACGACGGTTACTCGAAAAAACATTGGATATCAAGGGCTTGATTGCCGGAGATATTATGACGCGTAATCCCAAAGTAACCAAACAAAATTACCTCGCTTCGTTTGCATTGCAACAAATGGAAAATTTTAAAATTACAACTTTAATTATTCAAGATGATGATAAAAAACCAATCGGAATTGTTCATCTACATGATTTAATTAATCTTGGGCTTCGCCAAAGATGAAATATCTTTTGATCATATTTGTTGTCTTATTCTTTTTCGGATGCGGTGAAAATAAAGTTAATCCGTCAATAAATCCGGCTTTGAACGATAAAGAAATTCCTGCACAAGAGAGCTGGAATAGTACGGTTATATTTTCCGATTCGGGCAGAACTGTAGCTATACTTCATGCGGGGCATATTCTGATGTTTACAAAATCACATAAAACCTTGTTGGATGATAATATTAAGATAGATTTCTATAATGAACGACAATTAAAAACTACAACTTTAACTGCGAAAAGAGGAAGAGTGAATGACCTGACTAAAGACCTGTTTGCAATAGATAGCGTTGTCTGTATTTCCTCCGCCGGGGCCCTGTGCTGAGTAGCGCTCCGGAGATATTTGCATCTTGTGAGGTAATTCTTCCACAGGAAAGCCAAATGCGGACAGGAA
>CBFDUR010000474.1:0-2006 GCA_965613005.1 uncultured Ignavibacteriales bacterium | reverse complement strand
TGTTCTGAATTGTCTGATGTATATCGCCTAAATTTTCTTTAAGTAGCCGGTGCATCAACCCAACCGATTCATCTAGCTTAATTAAAGTTGCTCGTACTTTTCGGGCTATTTTTTTGTTAGAAAGCGAATCTATATTAGTAAATATTTTATCAAGATGGTGCGTTAATATTTTGCCGCTATCCAATAATGCAGTTATTCCTCCACTTGATGTACCGTAAACAAAAGCATCATTTTTTAAGTAAGATTTAGAATAACCCGGTGTAATTTCAACACCTTTTTCACCTAATAGATTCATCTCTTTAATTTCAAACTTAGAATCAATTGGAATGGTATCTACCTTTGTAATTTTTAATTTTACAACAATACCTTTTGGGGAAAGTTTTGCCGATTGGACTGTTCCTACATCTAATCCTTTATAAAATATGTAGTCGCTTACTTGTATACCTTTTGCGTTTTCGACTACCAAATTCAAGTTCAATCCATGTTCTAAAAAATTAGATCTTTCGAGCCACATTATTCCGCCAATTACTATAAAGAGCACAATAGTTACCGATAACCCGATGAAAAGTTCATTATATTTAGTTTTCATTGGAATTTAACATCTCCATGTATAAATTGATTAAATATTTTATTATCCTGCTTCCATATTTTATCAGCATCACACAGGTGAATTATTTTGCCTTGGTATAACATACATACTCTGTCGGAAATAGTTTCGGCACTATGTATATTATGACTAATTACCAGGGAAGTAATTTTATGTTCTTTATTTAATTTCACGATAAGATCATCTATAATATTAATTAACACCGGATCAAGTCCTGTAGTAGGTTCATCGTAAATAAGGTATTTGGGTTTCATTACAATAGCCCTCGCAATGGAGATACGTTTATTCATTCCTCCGCTCAGTTCATCGGGATATTTATTTTTAACTTCTGGTAATCCAACTAATTCCAAAATTTCATCGGTTATTTTATCCATTTCAGATTCCGGGAGATGTCTTTTAAATTTCAAACCGAGTTTAATGTTTTCACCTACAGTAAGTGAATCCCACAAAGCCCCGTATTGATAAACCATACCCATTTTTATTCTTATTCTTTTATTTAGTTCTTCTTCCGATAAGTCCGTAATTTCCTCACCGTCAATAAAAATTTGTCCGGAGTCGGGCTTTATTAAACCGATTAAGCATTTAACAAAAACGGATTTACCAACTCCGCTTTCGCCGATAATCGATAAAATTTCACCGTCAAAAATCGAAAGATTCAATTGATCAAGGACTCTATTTCTATTATGATTAAAAGATTTCGATAAATTTTTTATTTCTACCATAAGAAAGATAAAGATGCTGAAATAATATAATCTAAAATAATAATTACAATTGAAGACCAAATTACTGCATGTGTAGTTGCTTTGCCAACACCTTTGGCTCCATGTTTAGCTTGCAAACCAAAAAAACAACCGAATAAAATTATAGCTATTCCAAAAATATAACCTTTTATAATACTTGTGAAAATATCTGTCGGAACAAAAGCCTGTCTCATTCCTTTAACAAATTCATTCCAGGTCATTCCCATATAAATGTTTGATGAAAAAAATCCAAAGAAAATTGAAACTACATCTCCAAAAACTATAAGCATAGGAACAGCAAACATTCCTGCTAAAAGTCGCGGCATTACCAAATATTCTATGGGATCAATAGCCACTGTTCGTAAAGCATCAATTTGCTCGGTAACCTTCATTTCACCTATTTCAGATGCAATGCCTGACGAAACCCTGCCGGCAAGTATAAGTCCCGTAATAATCGGGCCCATTTCCAATAGTACAAGTCGTAATATTACTCCCCCTTCTACCCAGTGAGGAGTTAAAGGACCGATTTGAGAACTGAGTTGCACGCCGAGTACCAGACCCATAAAAGCAGATGTAACCATTATAAGTAAAAGTGAATTTCTTCCGACATATATAAAACCGTCGACAATTTGATCGATAAAAATGTGAAATTTATGAAT
>CBFDUR010000473.1:0-2006 GCA_965613005.1 uncultured Ignavibacteriales bacterium | reverse complement strand
GTGTTTACTGTATCGTATTAATACGTCTGGATCCAGATAAGATTTTTGTTTTACTATTGGTTTAATACCTGATTTTGCAATTCTTAGAGACAGAACAGCGAAAAAGATTAAAAAAATGATTTATAGATTTTTCAGCCTCGGTTGGAGGCATTCCAACAGACATTGGCTGCATTATAATAAAGCTTATTTGATCTTAGCCGGTTTATTAACCCCACTTGTTCTTTCTGTGCATAGTGTGGTTGGTATGGACTTTGCCGCTGCCATAGTACCCGGTTGGCATTCAACTATATTTCCTCCATACTTTGTAGCCGGCGCTGTGTATTCAGGAGTTGCAATGGCTGTTACCGTGTTGGTATTTTTAAGAAAAGTTTTTGACATGGAAAACGTTTTCACTTTGAACCATTTAGATAAGATGAATAAACTTATTCTTGTAACAGGTTCGATGGTTGGTTATGCATATTTAATGGAGGCATTTATTTCCTGGTACAGCGGTGTTCCAACAGAATTGTATGCTATGGTAAATAGAGCATTTGGAGCTTATGCTTGGGGCTATTGGATATTGATTACTTGTAATGCATTAGTTCCACAGTTTTTTTGGTCGAGAAGAATCAGAAGATCTATACCGGCTATGTTAACAGTTGTTATACTGGTGAATGTAGGTATGTGGGTTGAAAGATATACAATTATTGTTTCATCCTTAAGTAGAAGTTTCTTGCCGTCCAGTTGGTCTTATTTTGTACCTTCTCCTATTGATCTTGGTATTTTGATTGGTAGTTTTGGAATGTTTTTTACATTTATTTTGATTTATACAAAAATGTTACCTGTTGTTGCAATGTCCGAGATTAAAGCTGAAATTATAGGAGCACAACCAACAAATCATGGAGGAAATAGTGACTAAAGAGAAAAAGTTGCATTCGGTTGCTGCATTATTTGATACTCCTGATCAAATTATAAAAGCTGCAGAAAAAGTTAGAGATGACGGATATAAAAAATTTGATGTGAATACTTCATATCCTATCCTTGGTATGGATAAAGCAATGGGACTAAGCAGCTCTAAGATTGGTTATACAACACTTTTCTTCGGTTTATTCGGTGGAATATTTATCCTTTGGTTTATGTGGTGGACTAATTCAGTAGATTATCCTCTGGTTATTGGCGGTAAGCCTTCTTTTCCTTTACCTGCTTTTATACCAATTGTTTTTGAAGTAACAGTACTTTTTGGTGCGGTAGCAACGGTTATAGGAATAATATTTGTCCTTTTTAAATTGCCTTATAATAATCATCCCTTGCACGATACTAATTATATGAAAAATGTTTCGGCTGATAAGTACGGTATTGTTATTGAAGCTGCCGACCCGTTATTTGAACTGGGAAAAGTTACAGAATTGTTAAAGGGATTAGGGGCTAAATCAACCGAACTTATATATTACCCTGAAACAGAAACATATCCGGTCTTTCAACCTAAATTTTTATTATTTTTAGGTATAATAGTGATTGCAACTTCTTTGGGAACGTTTATAACCTTAAATAAACTGATGTATCTTCCTCCTTTTGATTTTATGATGAAACAAAATAAGGGAAACTCTCAAAATCCCAGTACATTCTTTTATAATAGACGTGAAATGAGAACTCCGGTAAGTGGTACCGTCGCCGAAAATTATATACCTTACCCATATATGGGAAAATCTGAACCGGCGGTTCCATATTCTAATCCATTGCTTCCAACAAAGGGAGTCTTAAAATTAGGTCAAAGTAAATTTTTAACGTTTTGCAGCCCTTGTCACGGTAATCTAGGTGAAGGCAATAGTAGATTACAAGGTCAATTTCCTCCAGGTCCTACTTTGCATTCACAAATGGTAGTTGGAGCCAGCGACGGTCAATTATATCATATCATTACAAATGGTTCAAATATCATGCCCTCTTATGCATCTCAAATAACCAGAGAACAGAGATGGGCAATTATAACTTATATTAGAGTTTTACAAAGAGCGCAAAATCCGAAACCA
>CBFDUR010000472.1:0-2014 GCA_965613005.1 uncultured Ignavibacteriales bacterium | reverse complement strand
CAACTCATCTAAAGTGATATAATTCGCTTTTCGAGTAGACATTTTTACAACCTCTCCGTTTTCCATAATAGTTACAAACTGATAGATCAAAACCCTAACTTTCGAAGTATCTTTTCCCAACGCCTTTAACCCGGCTAGTACATCGGGATATGTGGCATTATGGTCTGAGCCGAAAATATCAACTATCAAGTCATAACCTCGATCAAATTTAGTAATATGGTAAGCGATATCCGGTAATCGATAGGTCGGTTCGCCGGTAGATTTCACAATAACTTTGTCTTGTTGAGAACCTAATTCCGACAGCTTTAACCAAATTGCATTATCCTTTTCATACGATAATCGTTTATCTTTGAATTTTTTTAACACTAAATCAATTTTACCTTCTTCATATAAGGAATTTTCGTTAAAGAAAATCTGAAAATTAATTTTTAATTTATCCAATGATTTTTTAATATTATTAAATATCTCTTCTTCAGCCTTAGATTTAAATATCCCTTCCGGAGGTTCATCAATTAATTTATCACCGTATTCATTGTACAATTGTTCAGCAATTTCACTGATATATTCACCTTGATAATAATCCGAAGGGAAATCAATATTTTTTCCCAGTAATTCCAAATACCGGAATTTAACCGAATCACCTAGAACTCTCATTTGTCGTCCGGCATTATTGAAGTAGTACTCTCTATCCACTTGATATCCTACCCATTCAAGAAGATTAGCAACAGTATCTCCTACAATAGCATTTCGTCCATGCCCAACAGTAAGCGGACCGGTAGGGTTTGCAGAAACGAATTCAACGTCGGCTCTTTTACCTTTATATTTGTCACTCTTACCATATTTGTCCTTAGCCATTAAAATATCATTGACAACTCCGGTTATATATCCGGTGGTAAAGTAAAAGTTTAAAAACCCTGGACCGGCTATTTCAATTTTATCTATAATATCAGAATCAAGATTTAAGCTATTAACAATTTCCTCTGCAATTTTCCGGGGGTTTTTTCCTAATTTTCTTGCGAGGATCATAGGTACATTTGAGGAGAGGTCTCCATGTGCATCTAATTTTGGAATATCAAATGTAAAAGTTATATCTTTTAGATATTCTAATTTTTCAGATGCTTTATTAAAAGCCGAATATAAGTATTCTTTCAATTTAATCCTTTACAAAAGTCAAATTTAATAAAAAGCGTATTCTTCGTTAGCTTTTATTTACTACCGGAAGCTGATTTTCTTGTGCCGGATCCGTAACTTCAATTATAGGGGCATCTCCCCAAAGTTTTTCGAGGTTGTAAAATTCTCTTACTTGCTTTTTGAATATATGAACAATCACATCGACATAATCAATTAATACCCAATTTAATCCTCTGTAACCCTCTTTGTGCCAGCATTTAATACCCTCATCTCTCAAGCTTTTATCTATTTCATCAGCAATTGCTTTAACTTGTGTATCGGAATCCGCTGAACAAATAACAAATAAATCTGCAAAAGTAGTCAGGTTTTTCAGGTCTAAAATTTTTACGTCGTATCCTTTTTTATTAAAGATAAGATAAGTGATTTTTTCGGCTAATTGTAATGAATCCAAATTCATCCCTTCATTTATTAGGTATTAATTTATTATAATCTTTTCCAACTATTACTGAAACATCTAAAAAATAATCTTTATTTATTTGCTGAATTACATCCTGTTTATCAACACCTAATGCTTCGGCAACATCATAAGCATTTTGGATGTTTCCGGTTCTATCTATAACTATTGTATTTTCCACATCAAACGAAATGTAATTTCCCATTTGAACAACGTCAAATTTTTTACTTCGTAAGTAATTTGTAATTTTTTGCGCAACACCGGAGATACCGCATCCATTTAAAACCTCAACTTGAATAGCCGGTAAAGTTTCTTTGTGTCTTATTGAATAACCGGTATTTAAATTATTTTCAATTTTGATAAAGAAATTTTATATACTTAATTTAATTAAATAGAACATATATATAGTTAATTATTTAGTTATCTTAT
>CBFDUR010000471.1:0-2035 GCA_965613005.1 uncultured Ignavibacteriales bacterium | reverse complement strand
AGGAACAAATAATAGATGATAGCAAAAAACAAGCTGAAAAGGTTATCAATGAAGCTTCGATTGAAATCAAAAGAAGAAAAGAGTCGGCATTTAGCGATTTAAAAAATCAGATTGCTGAAATTGTTGTACTGGCGGCTGAAAAAATTATGCGTGAGCATTTAAATAATGAACGTCAGAAAGAGATTGTTAGTAAGTATATAACGGAGATAACCAAGAATTAAGTATGAGTGGACACAAGGTTTCAATACGGTACGCCGCTTCTCTTTTAGATTTGGCAGTTAATAATAAGAACCTTGATGCCGTATCCGGTGATATGGTATTGGTTTCCGATACATTAACCGGTAACCCTCAGCTAGTTAGAATTATTTCCAGTCCTGTTGTTAGATCTAATATTAAGCTTTCAATAATTGAGGATATTTTTAAATCGAGAATTACTTCCGATTCTTTGAATTTTTTAAAATTTATCATTTTAAAAAATAGGGAAAATTTACTAAAAAATATTGTTAAAAGATTTTTGCAGTTAAAAGATGAATACTTAGGCATCGTAAATGTAGAAGTAAAAGCTATCGTTAGGTTTACAACCGTGCAGGAAAATAAGCTGATTTCAAACATGGAGAGTTTCTTACATAAAAAGGTAAAAGTAAAATACATTATTGATAACGAATTGATCGGCGGTTTTATTGCAAGAGTAGGAGATACGGTATTCGATGCATCGCTAAAGCACCAGTTGGATATGCTGAGAAAACAATTCTTAAGCGGTAGCGTTTCATTAAATTAATTGAATTTAAGAAGGATAAAAGGAAATGAGTGAAATCAGACCGGATGAGATTTCGACAATTTTAAGAAAACAATTATCTGGCTATGAGAATGAAGTTGATGTTTATGATATTGGTACCGTACTTCAAATTGGAGATGGTATCGCAAGAGTTTATGGATTGTCAAAAGTTATGGCAGGTGAACTTGTTGAATTTCCAAATGATGTTTTTGGAATGGTACTTAACCTTGAAGAGGATAATGTGGGATGTATCCTTTTTGGTGATACCACATTAGTAAAAGAAGGCGATACGGTGAAAAGGACGAAAAAAGTCGCTTCTATGCCGGTTGGAAAGGAATTACTCGGGAGGGTTATAACTCCTCTCGGTGTGCCTATTGATGGTAAAGGCGCGATCAGTACTACCGAATTTTTACCGATTGAACGAAAAGCGCTCGGAGTAATACAAAGACAACCTGTTAAAGAACCGATTCAAACCGGAATTACTGCTATTGATGCCATGATACCAATCGGACGCGGTCAGCGGGAATTAATAATCGGTGATAGACAGACGGGTAAAACTGCTGTTGCAGTAGATACAATCATAAATCAAAAATATACTCATACCGAAGAAGCAAAAGCACTATCTATAGAACCTGTTTACTGCATTTATGTAGCAATAGGACAAAAAAGCTCTACTATAGCACAAGTTGTAGCGAAATTGCAAGAACACGGTGCGATGGAGTATACTACGGTTATCTCCGCTGCAGCTTCCGAAGCTACTCCATTACAGTTCATAGCTCCATATTCCGGTGCTACCTTGGGTGAGTATTTCAGAGATAACGGAAAACATGCATTGGTTATTTATGATGATTTATCGAAACAAGCGACGGCTTATCGTGAGCTTTCCCTTTTATTGAGAAGACCTCCGGGACGTGAAGCATATCCCGGTGATGTCTTTTATTTACATTCCAGGTTGCTTGAGAGAGCATCCAAACTTAGTGACAAGCTTGGCGGAGGTAGTTTAACCGCCCTTCCAATTATTGAGACCCAACAAGGAGATGTTTCCGCATATATACCTACAAATGTTATTTCTATTACCGATGGTCAAATTTTCTTAGAAACAAGCTTGTTCTCGCAAGGGATTCGTCCTGCTGTAAACGCTGGTTTATCGGTATCACGTGTTGGTGGTGCAGCTCAAACCAAAGCGATTAAAAAGCTAGGTGGTAGTATCCGTTTAGATTTAGCGCAGTACCGTGAATTAGCGGCGTTTGCTCAATTTGC
>CBFDUR010000470.1:0-2037 GCA_965613005.1 uncultured Ignavibacteriales bacterium | reverse complement strand
ATATCTCTGATAAGATACTAATATAAATAATTAGTTCTATTATCACTAAATTATCTTTTGGCTTATACCGGCCGGATATCTAAATATCCGGTAGCAGAACGACTAAAAAACATTTCAATTTTTTAAATAGCGACTCAACCCTGAAACATCAATACACAATAATCATAATATTAGTAACAATAATCACGCAATGCAATGCCGCCGGAGACAAAATTTTTCAGTAAGAATATAATCAAAATTGCCGGTTTTGAATTAAAATATTATCTTTGTATTATTAAGAATAAAATTAATAATAGTTCAGCCGAACAAAATCACACGGAGAGGTGGGTGAGTGGCTGAAACCAACGGTTTGCTAAACCGTCATACTCTGTAAAGGGGTATCGAGGGTTCGAACCCCTCCCTCTCCGCTAAAAACGGAATTGCGAAAATTACGATTAGAAGTGATTTTAGCTTTTTTTATTCCCCTGAATTATAGAATTTAATGAGTCCATCCTAAAAAAATTTTCTTGTGGAAAAGCTTTGACTTAAGAATTTACATTGAGCTTTTTAGAATGGACTCTTTCCTCATTATTATAAAATAAACAATAAAAGATATTAAAAAACCAACAAACCATGCATAATTATATAAAAAACTTACTTGAGGAACCAACAAGCCGATGAGTGCAACAAACACACCGGCACAAAGAGCTATTATCCCTTTCGGATTAAATCCATTTTTATATTCGTAAATTCCATTCCGCATGTATAAATCTCTAACTTTTAATTTTTGTTTTCTGATAATAAAATAATCGCAAATTAATATGCCGGCAATCGGGCCTAGAAAACTAGAATAACCCACCAACCAACCAAAGATATAAGCGCTGTAATTTGAAAGTAGTTTCCACGGCATCATAGCTATTCCTATAACAGCCGTTATCAATCCGCCTTTCACAAAATTGATTTTCTTGGGAAATAAATTAGAAAAATCGTTTGCAGGGGAAACAACATTGGCAGCAATGTTCGTTGTAAGAGTAGCTACAATTAACGCAATCAAGGATATAGAAACTAAAAAAGGATCTTTGAATTTTGAAAGTAAAATAATTGGATTCCAAATTGCTTTACCGAATATTACAACAGTTGCAGAGGTAACTGCTATACCAATAAAAGAAAAAAACGCCATAGTTGGAGGAAGACCGATTGCTTGACCAATTATTTGGGATTTCTGACTTTTTGCATACCTTGTAAAGTCGGGTATATTAAGTGATAATGTTGCCCAGAAACCTACCATTCCTGTTAAAGACGGAATGAAAAATTCCCAAAAAGCCCAAGATGTTTTAAACTTGCTAGGTTGACTTAAAATAGGACCAAATCCGCCGCCATTAATGTACGCCCAAATTAATAGTCCTAACGCTATTAAAAGAAGGAAAGGGGCGGTATAAGATTCAAGCCATTTTATCGATTCCGTTCCCTTCACAATAAAATAAACATTCATTCCCCAAAAAATCATAAACCCGATAGCAGGACCAAAAGAAAATATAGCCCACTTAGGAAAAATCAATATAATCAGAGAATTAACTGCCTGACCACCGATCCATGTTTGGATACCGAACCAACCGCATGCAACCACTGCTCTTAATAAAGCAGGAATATTTGAACCTAATGTACCAAAAGAAGCCCTCATTAATATAGGAAAGGAAATGCCGTATTTTGTCCCTGCGTGCGCATCTAGTACCATTGGGATTAATACAATTATATTGCCGAGTGTAATCGTAAGAAGCGCTTCCCACCAATTCATACCACCGACAATTAGTCCGCTTGCCAATAAGTAAGTAGGAATGCAAACACTCATACCAATCCACAGCGCTGTAAAATTATATGTTCCCCAAGTTCTCTCATTAATTTTAGTTGCCGCTAAATCTTCATTAATTAAATTGCTGCTCTCAAGATTTGATAGATCGGTTTCAATTAGTTTGGAATCAAATAGAGAACTCATAATTATTCCTTTTAGATATAAAAAAATCAATAATGTTTTGTAGAGACGTTGCATGCAACGTCTCT
>CBFDUR010000469.1:0-2041 GCA_965613005.1 uncultured Ignavibacteriales bacterium | reverse complement strand
TTGAAAGATTTTAGAGTAAAATATAATTAAGCAATTATATATTTTTAATTATTAGCTCATCTATTGCATTTGAGGCTATTTAATATTTAAATGAAGTAGTATGGAAAATTATTTGATGTGACATGAAAGACCGGGAAATAAATGTTTTCATTGTATATTACTTAAAATATTTTTTCATTTCAGGTGAAAAAAAAGTTACTATTTTAACCATTAACAATTTTTCGAAAGAATTAAATGGATACAAATCTAAAAGGAAAACATTTCCTAGCATGCGATAACTGGACTAAACAAGAACTAGATCAAGCATTTGAGACATCATTTGAACTAAAGAAAAAATTTCATGAAGAGATCCCTACACGATATCTTCCCGACAAAACATTGTTCATGATTTTTTTCGAACAATCTACCAGAACCCGTAATTCAATGGAAGCCGGGATGACACAACTTGGTGGTCATGCTCATGATTTAACATCTGATAAGATACAACTCTCGCACGGTGAGTCGGCAAAAGATACAGCTATAATTTTATCAAGGATGGGGCATGGTATTGCAAGTAGAAATTGTTTATATGGTGTCGGCAATAAATATTTGAATGAAATGGCTAAATATGCAACAAAGCCTGTTATGTCATTGCAAGATGATATTTACCATCCTTTTCAGGGAATTGCCGATTTAATGACAATCTTCGAGTATTTTGGAAAAAATACAAAAGGCTTGAAGGTTACTATTTCATGGGCTTATGCAAACACTCATTCAAAACCACTGTCGGTTCCTCATACTCAATTACTTTTATTTTCAAGATACGGAATTGATGTTACGGTTGCGCATCCGAAAGAATTTCCTCTAAATAAAGATATTATTTATAAAGCTTACCAAAATGCTCAACAAGGCGGCGGAAGTATTAAATTTACAAATAATATGGATGAAGCATTTGAGGGGGCTGAAGTTGTTATTCCTAAAAATTGGGGAGGTTTTGGATTTTATGATGTGGATGAATATCTATCGAACGAAGAAAAATGCAAGAGAGAAATGAAAGTGAATTTAGAAAAATATAAGAGTTGGATTTGCGATGAACATAGGATAAAACTTGCCGACGAAAAAGTAAAATTGATGCATGCTTTACCGGCAGATAGGGGTAATGAAGTAACCGATGAAATTATAGATAACCCGAAAATTTCTATTGTTTACGATGAGGCTGAAAATAGACTGCATACTGCTAAATCAATCATGGCATTAACTATGTAATATATAAAAGGAGATTATGAAGGAATTGTTCAAATATATATGTGAGACTTGCGAGCGGACATTTGATATCAATAAAGATATTATGTTGTGTCCTCATTGTAAAGAGGAGTCTTTAGAAGGGAAACCGCTAAAAGGTGTTCTTAAAGTTAAATTGCCGGATATTTATAAAAATTCACGAGAATTATTTGGAACTTTTGATATATTTGATTACCTCCCTGTTCAACGAAACTTCTATCCTAAAATTCCAGTCGGAGGCACTCCTCTTATACAAGCAATTAACATTCAGAATGAAATTGGATTTGATAATCTCTATCTCAAGTTTGAAGGCACAAATCCTACCGGTTCTTTGAAAGATCGTGCGTCCTTCTTAGTTTCGGCATTTGCAAAAAAGAATGATATTTTAGAAATTGTCGTTGCTTCAACCGGCAACGCTGCTTCATCAATGGCAGGAATAGGTGCAGCAGCCGATCAAAAGATATTTATATTTATGCCTGAAAATGCACCTAAAGCAAAGTTGGTTCAATGTTTGCAATATGGTGCTACCCTTATTCCAATTAAAGGTGATTATGATAAAGCATTTGATTTATCATTACAATTTTCTAGTATAAAAGGTTATCTCAATAGAAATACTGCATATAATCCTTTAACAATAGAAGGGAAAAAAACCGTTTCATTTGAGATGACATCGCAACTAACCGGTGAAAACATAGATTATGTATTTGTTCCGGTAGGAGATGGAGTAATTATTAGTGGAGTGATAAAAGGATTCCTCGATTTAAAATTTCTTGGTGTTATA
>CBFDUR010000468.1:0-2072 GCA_965613005.1 uncultured Ignavibacteriales bacterium | reverse complement strand
TCTTCTAGTAATGTTACGCAAATAAAAGATGCTCTCGAAAAGAAAGAGATTATAGATACTTTATTGCCAAAATTAATGAGTGGAAGTTTACGAGTAAAAATGTCTGAACTATGATTACTAAAATGATTAAATGTTTCATTTTAATTGGATATAGATTATTCATGACATTCTCATCCTTTTACATTCTAATAGTTTAGTTAAAACTTAAATTTTCATATCGACTTTTTTGGATAAACCTATTTTCTGAGATCTAATTTATTCAACTCTTTTATTATTAGTTGCTTCTGTATAATCCTATTTCTTTAATAGATTATCTTTTTATTTAACTTTATTTTTATGTGTGAGACTTATCTAAAAGGTTATTCCCAAATTTTCGAATTGTGATATTAACAATAATCAAAGCTTTTTCACAAGAAAAATACCTTTTGGTAAACTCATACAACTTCATAATAATATCCTTCAAATTTAAATATTTGCTGAAATATCCGGTGCATATATCAAAATAAAAAATACATCAGAACAATTTTTCACTTTCTTTTTGATGGAATTATTTTATTCTATAGTTTCACTAAATTAAAATTTCTTAACATTTATACAGACAAACTAAATTTTCGCTTCATAAGTTTAAGTTAATATAGTCACAGTATTGATTGGTATCACTAAAGATTATCTAATCATATTAAATTAATTATTATAAAATATAATTATACATAATTAATTAGATAAAATTTATTAATTTTAACTCTATGATTCTTTATCAAAAAGAAATAAGATCATGATCTGTATAAAAAATAATAAAAAACTAAAATAGGAGATATCCGTATGAAGGAGCAATATTTACGCGATTCATTAGAAAATTTACATTCAGAATTAAAAAATGCGAATAAAATTGATGATGAATCAAGGAAAATACTCCATAAGATAGTGTCTGATATTTATGAATTGCTTGAACGAGCCGAAGCTTCTACTGAAGCGGAAAATCAAAATTTGCTCGAAAGGCTAAAAGACTCATATCTTAAATTTGAAGTATCACACCCTGAATTAGCGGAGGAAATAAATATTGTAATCAACAGTTTTAGTAACATCGGGGCTTAACAAATATCGTTTTTTAGATATTCAACTATAAAAAGTTTGAGTAGTTTTACACGTCATTTTAATTAATTCATAAAAATAAATCATAATAATTATTAGAGCTTCTGCAAAATAAGAGTTCCGTCATTTCGAACCCGTTTTTTGGGTGAGAAATCTTTTGATTATTGCACATATTAAGGGATTTCTTCCTTCGGTCGAAATGACAAATCGTGCTAATGTCTTATTTTGCAGAAACTCTATTATTATAATCTTATATTGTTACTTGTTAATGCAATGCCGGATTATTCTATTTATATTTTATGTATTGTTTTATGAAGATAATTTTGTGTTAATGTTATATTCAATTTATTTAAAAAATATAGTTTTTTCGGCGTTAAACAGTATGACTTCAATTGGAGTATTGATAAATATGGTTTATAAAATAAAAGCAGGTAAAGTCACCACATGGGAAGAATAATTTTTGCTTCTAAAAACGAAGGTAAAATAAAGGAAGTCCGGGAAATTCTAAATGATCCCGGCTTAATTATTTCCTCATTGCTTGATTTTGAAGATGATCTTGAAATCATTGAAAACGGTAAAACTTTCGAAGAAAATGCCGGAATAAAGGCTAAAAAAGCTTTTAATTATTTCGGTTTTCCTGCAATTGGGGATGACTCAGGTTTGATGGTCGATCAATTGAATGGAAGACCCGGTATTTTTTCTGCTAGATATTCAGGCGAATTTGCCACCGGTTATGAAAATAATTCTAAATTAATAAATGAGTTGATACCTTATCCCGAACCTCATTTGGCAAAATTTGTTTGTTGTGCAGTATATTATGATAAGCATAAGTTTATCAAGGCGTCAGGTGAGATGAACGGAAAAATAATCATGAAACCGCGAGGTGAAAATGGATTCGGATATGCCCCATTATTTATACCCGCCGGGTTTAATAAAACCGTAGCCGAATTGGAATTAAAAGATAAAAATAAGATAAACAA
>CBFDUR010000467.1:0-2094 GCA_965613005.1 uncultured Ignavibacteriales bacterium | reverse complement strand
GAGTGGTAGGAATAAAATCTAGGGAAATCTATGAAGCACCTGCTGCAACAATTTTACATACCGCACATTTGGAACTTGAAAGATTGATTCTCGATAAAGAGACGTTCAGATTTAAACAAGAGGTGTCTATAAAATATGCCAATTTGATTTATGACGGCTTATGGTATTCTCCACTCTTTGAATCTTTAACAGCTTTTGTTGATTCGACTCAAGAAAATTTAACCGGCAAAGTAAAACTTGAATTATTCAAAGGAACCATTAAAACTCTTGCCAGGTCATCTGATTTTAGCCTATACAGTAAAGAATTGGCAACTTATACAATTGAAGATACATTCGACCGTAAAGCATCCGACGGCTTTATAAAAATATACGGACTTCCGTATAAGACACGTTCGAAAGTACTTAATTCTAAAAAGAATGAGGTTTTTGCTTAATGTTGTGGGGTGGACGTTTCAAAGATTCGCCGGCCGGCAATGCTTTCAAATTTTCGTCGTCTTTGGAAATCGATATCAACCTGACCTCCGAAGATATTGAAGGAAGTATTGCACATGCTGAAATGCTCAATAAGATTGGAATAATCTCTCAAGAAGAGTTGGAACAAATTACCGGTGGATTGGATCAAATAAAATCTGATTGGAAGGAAGGTAAATGGAACCCGGATCAGAGTAAATTTGAAGATATTCATTCAGCAATTGAAAATCGATTATTTGAATTAATCGGAAAAGCCGCCGGTAAATTGCACACCGGTAGAAGTCGTAATGATCAGATAGTTACCGATATTTACTTATGGCTGAGAAAAGCGATCGTTTTATCCGATGATAAAATTAAAAATCTTCAATTAACTTTAATTGATATAGCATCGGATAATATTGATACTATCATGCCGGGCTATACTCATCTGCAGAGAGCACAACCAATTTCCCTGGCTTATCATTTATTAGCGTATGTTGAGATGATGTACAGAGATAGAGAAAGATTTTATTTTCTCAAAGGTACAATCAGTCAATCCCCTCTTGGTGCCGGCGCTTTAGCCGGATCAACTATCCCTTTAGATCGGCAATTTACAAGCTCTAAACTTGGTTTCGTCGAACCCACTCGTAATGCATTAGATACCGTATCCAACAGAGATTTTATCCTGGATTTCCTAAATTCATGCGTAATTGGAATGTTACATTTAAGCCGCCTTTCGGAAGAAATTGTTATTTGGTCCTCTTTTGAATGGAATTTCATTAAGCTCAGCGATAAATATTCCACAGGCTCATCTCTTATGCCCCAAAAGAAAAATCCTGATTTAGCCGAACTAATTCGGGGTAAAACCGGCAGAGTTTTCGGCAATTATTTAGCAATGGCAACCACTATGAAAGCTTTACCTTTAAGTTATAACCGGGATTTGCAGGAGGATAAAAAACTTCTTTTCGACTCGTTTTTCATTTTTGTGGATTCATTGCAGATAATGAGTGAAATGCTAAAGACCGCTTCCTTTAACACAACGAGATTTTTGAATGAATTAAATGGTGATTTTTCCCTTGCTACTGATCTTGCAGAATGGTTGGTAATGAAAGGTATCCCTTTTAGAGATGCTCATTTTATCGTAGGTAGAATTGTTAAAAAGCTAGAAGAAAAAAATAAAAATTTTTCGGATATATCGCTCGATTTTCTTAAAGAAATTGATCCTATTTTTGATGAAGATGCATTACAATGCCTGAAAATTGAAACCGCACTTCAAAGGAAAAAGACTTACGGATCACCCAATCCGGAAATGGTTAAAGATACTATTGGATTTTGGAAAGAAAAATTAAAATAACCGGAAAGAATATTTTTCATTTATAAATAAGCCCGGACTAAATTATTTTTCCAACACGTAAGAATTATAAATAATAAAATATTCTTGCTGCCATTCGTTATTTCTTTCTGCTTTTAAGTTGATTGGTTCATATTGTTTTTTATGATGGTACTCTTCTATAATGATAAAATTATCAATATATCCATCATAGTCTATGACACAGTAAGTTTTATCGTCTGATAATATCGTAATAACATATACAATAAGTACAATGTCATCAATAAACTTTTTTTGTTTATCATCAAATAATG
>CBFDUR010000466.1:0-2095 GCA_965613005.1 uncultured Ignavibacteriales bacterium | reverse complement strand
GCTTTAGCGGATAGTATTTTCCGTTTTCATTTTTGTAGATAGCTGTAAACGGCCCGTTACCATTGTTGCCGGTAATAAGAATATCCAGATCGCCATTGTGGTCGAAATCGCCCCAGCGTGCAACACCGTTATAAACGCCTGGTACCTGAATGGGATATTTGGTAAAGATGCCGTTATCATTCCGGTAGATAGTCGTAACCAATTTGTTATCATATCGTTTGCCGGTAACCAGAATATCGGGGTCGCCATCATGGTCAAAATCGCCCCATTCAACCGAGCCTTCGGATAGCGGTGTGAACGCCTGGGGAACAAGTGTAAAATGCCGGTGACCATCATTCCGGTAAAGTTGCATCACAGGCTGGCCGGACTTGTTGAGACCTGTCATTACAATATCTTCATCACCATCCTTATCATAATCGCCGGCTGCGGCATCCCCACGGTATAAAGCCGGAAAGGGCGAATGCAACCGTGCGAATCGCCGGTGTCGTTGCGAGGTGCTAAGTTGTGAAATAACAAAATCGTCAATTAATTCCTGCTTAAAATTTCGAAGGTTGAAAAGGATAGGAATTCTAAATTTTTCATCATAAATATTATTTGTTTCTCTAGACTCTAATAAGTTTTTAATCAACTCACATACAATATGTTTGCAAAGAGTTGTCTTCCCCGTACCATATTCACCCAGGAGCAATAAAAAGTTTTTATTATCATTATTTAACCATGGGGTAATAAAAGTATCTATCGGATCATATTTAATTTCTTCATACTTTTCTTCTACATTGTAGGATTTATATACACGTACATTTCTTTCTGTCTTTGATTTCTTAATTTCACTTTCGCTATGTTCTATTAAATCTTTCCTTTCTTTTCTTACTTCCCCAATTAAATCAATGTATTTTGTTTTTTCTGTTAGTTCTTTATGCAGTTCATCCCCAATTCTATTAATATACTGTTCTACCTGGTAATCAAAAGTGCGTTCGATATTGCTCAGCTCTAGAGCCATAATCTTATTGAACATTTCCAACTCTTTAGGCGTTCGGGTTGTATTTGTAAATTCATTAAACTTACTTTTAAATTGATCGATTTCTTCATCTAAATTTTTAATAGTTTTGTATGCCATTCCTAATTGAAGAAATGCCTCAACTTTTTTCTTAAACTCACCCTCATTATCTTTATTATATAATTGTTCCTTGAATGCAGTAATTACTTTTTTTTCCGAAAAAATTTGTAGCAATTTTTTAGATTTATTATCTACGCCATATTCGACTAAAGTACGAGCATATATAGAATCAAAATCATCCCTCAGCTTGTCAAGTCCCAAAGCTTTAAGAATGCGAATAACTTTTTGATTTCGCTCAACTTTTCTTATAGAGAATTTTAGTATTAGCTCAATTGTCTGTAAAAGTAATGATTCAATCATTTTTATACCCGGTTTATTCTTTCTTTAAACTTCAACTATTTATTTGAATAATTCAACTTAAGTTGGAGTTATTTATTACTATATTCAGATAAATAAAAGGGATAAAACATTATTACCTGAATGGAATAGTTTTGAGAAGGAAGATTGAATCGTAATTAAATGGTATGCAAAATGCAGTTAGTAAGTAGTTGGTATAGATATCAAAATGGAAGTAGTAAATTAGTTATGTTACATAATCCTGGAAGTAATCGTGTTGAGTCCTTCTACGGGAGAAAGGCAAAGGAAAATATCTTCAAATTACAATAATTTAAGTTTTTAGATTCTTCACTTTGTTTAGAATGACTGTTTTGCAAAAGGAGAGTTAATTAATTCAATTCGGGTTGAAGCATTTCCTCAATCATTTTAACCTTTTGTTTTGCATTATTATTTGTATAATATTTCAGCGATTCCTACAGCCAGTTAATTATCTGTTCATCATTACCAAGCTTTTTATATACTAACACCAATTCAAATGCACTTCAGTACTATTTAATTTATTTGCTTTTTATGAGGCTAAAGCCTAAAAGTTTTTTCCAATTCTTTTTTACAACAGCCTCAACTATCCCCAAATTTCTTCAAGCTCTACTTTTTTAACTTCTTCTACAGGTGAGCTTAAAAACAACCCTGCAATTTCTTTAA
>CBFDUR010000465.1:0-2100 GCA_965613005.1 uncultured Ignavibacteriales bacterium | reverse complement strand
TTTTGGTATAATTACGGTTCCTGTTACCGGTGAAATTTATTACGGCGGAAAAGAATACGGTAGCTGGAAGAATAACCAAAAAATAAATGTAAGTAATAAATCAAAAAATGATGAACTTTCCGTTGTACAAAGCCGCTCACATTCCGGAGAAGAAGAAAATCTCTTTTATTCTAAATATAAAGTTAAAGATAGGATATCAAAGGGTAGTTCATTAAAAATTTGTATGATTGCAGAAGGGAAAGCGGAATTATATTTTAGAGGTGGACCTACTTGGGAATGGGACACAGCTGCCGGTCACGCAATTTTATTAGGTGCAGGCGGGTATTTCGTTAATAAAGATGGATCCGAGCTTGTTTACAATAAAGAAATTATAAAAAATTTTGGATTTATTGCGAGCAGTTTCATTTTATAAGTACAAATTACCATATCATGCTTTGGGTAACTTAGTGTGACTTGGTGATATGTTTCTTAGTGTCACTAAGTAACACAACGGAAACACAAACTTGTCAGCCGTTGGCTGAGTCTCACAATGAATTTAAATTATGAATAAAACATTATAACTAAAATCACCAAAACTTAACTGGAGTATTTTAATGACCGAAATAAAAGCTACAAACGTGCATTGGCACGAGGGAGAAATAAACCAAAAAGCAAGAGAAAGATTAAACAATCATAAAGGAGCTTGTATCTGGTATACCGGACTTTCAGGCAGCGGTAAGTCTTCAATTGCCGTTAGAGTGGAAGAAAAATTATATGAAATGGGAGTTCATACATACATACTTGACGGAGATAATGTTCGTCACGGGTTAAATAAAAATCTTGGCTTTTCACCCGAAGACAGAACCGAAAATATTAGAAGGATAGGAGAAGTATCTAAATTGTTTGTAAATGCCGGAATTATTGTTGGAACGGCTTTTATTTCACCGTACAGGGATGATAGAAATAAAGTTAGAGAATTACTTCAAGATGGTGAATTTATTGAAGTTTTTGTTGATGCCGATATTGAAACTTGTGAAGAAAGGGATCCGAAAGGACTTTACAAAAAAGCGAGAGCAGGGGAGATTAAAGAATTTACAGGTATTTCAGCTCCTTATGAAGAGCCGTTAAACCCCGAATTGATTATTAACACGACAAAAGAAGCTGATATAGATAAAAATGCAACGAAAGTTGTGGAATATCTTGAAAGCAAAGGATATCTAAAAGTTACGTAAGAATTTAAAACTTTGAGGTACTTTGTGAAAAACTTGGTGTAACTTTGTGATCCCTTTTCCATTTCACAAAGTCACGCAAAGGGAACACGAAGTAGCACAATAAACTTTTAAAGTAAATTATAAATCCTATTATACGGAGTTCAAATTGATTAAACCACACGGTTCTGATAAATTAAACCCTCTTTTTGTTCTAGATGAAGAAAAAAGATCAAATTTATTAAAAGAAGCTGAAACCCTGCCTTCAATTATTGTTTCTTCTGCAGCAGCAGCAAATGCTGTTATGTTGGGCGGAGGTTATTTTAATCCTTTAACCGGTTATATGAAAGTTGCTGATGCAATGAATGTAGCTGAAAAAATGGAAACAACAGGAGGATTATTCTTTCCTGTACCAATTCTTAATATGATTAAAAACGCCTCGGATATTGAGAGTGTAAAGAGAATTGCGTTAAGAGACCCTAACGTAGAAGGGAATCCTGTAATAGCAATTCAAGATGTTGAAGCTATTGAAGAATTTACAGAAGAGCAGATGAAATTTATGACCGAAAAAATCTTCTGTACAACCGATTCGGAACATCCCGGTGTTGCTGCATTGAATTCTGCAGGTAATATTGCTATCTCTGGACCGCTTCAAGTTCTCAACTTTTCTTACTTTGAAACCGATTTTCCCGATACGCCGATTGGCTCGATCATTGAAGATCCGCATGCGACCCTCAATGCTATTCGCGCAGGCTTAGGCATGGCAATCCTGCCATGTTTCATGGGCGATGCAACGGCGGGCGTCTATCGGATGCCGCCAGGCTCGCTTGTGTTGCAGAGCGATGTTTGGGTTTTAACCCATCAGGACATGCGCAATACCGCGCGTATCAGAAAGTTCACGAGCTTTATTGCG
>CBFDUR010000464.1:0-2101 GCA_965613005.1 uncultured Ignavibacteriales bacterium | reverse complement strand
TATTAAAAGATTTCTCCCTTCGGTCGAAATGACAAATCGTTCAAATGTCTTATTTCGCAGAAACTCTATTATAAATAGTCTTGGATTTGAGGTTGTTCCTTTATGAAAAATCTAAATAAATATATTTTTATGTCGGCGTTAGCCCTATTATTATTTAATTTGAAAACTTATGCACACGATCCCCTATACGGGCACGGACCTCATGTCTTATACCAAGGCGGGATTGCTCCGGGAATAGTTATCAGCAGCGGTTTGGGGTTTATAGTTAGCCGGTTTGAATTAGAATACGGAGTAACTTCTTCGTGGACAATCGCGGCTGAGATACCATTTAATAACCGGAAGAATCAATGGCAACTGGAAAATTATGCGATTAAAAGTAAATACCGCTTTTACACAAAGTTTGAGCCTGGTGCGGAAAATGAGATTGCTGCATTAGGAAGTTATGAAATATCGAATGAGAGCGGCGGTATTAATGCTTTAAATTTAGGTTTAACCGGCGGCAGGGAATCTATAACCTTTTATTGGTTTGCAAGTGCTCTTTATAAGATTAAATTCTCCCCTTCTTCACTTAAACCGGGAAACGAAATTAATTATGACTTTACGGTTGGCTATCGTCCTTTTGAAATAAGTTATTATAAACCGGATTTGGTTATCTTCCTCGAATTCTTGGGCAAGTACAGGCAAAAATCAATTTTAAATAGTAATATGGTCGATAACAGCGGAGGAAATTCATGGGCTGTAGCTCCTACTTTTATGCTTACATATCATAATTATGCATTGCGTGCAGGAATAGAATTCGGCGTGGCTGATAACGGTTTTATTAACAAACCGAGAACAAATTTTAGAATTGGATTTGAAGCGCATTTATAAATGTTAATGATGTATGATTTTCGATCATAATGAAAATTTAATAATTAAATATTCAGGAGGTAAAAAATGAGATATGCAAAGTTCTTTAATTTAATTTTAAGCTTATTTCTCTTTGCAGGATTGTTAACCGGCGGAACTTTAGCGCAATCTAATTCATCAACTAAAAATGAACATGATGGGAACAGAAAATATATAAAACTTCAAATCTATGGTATGTCTTGCCCGTTTTGTGGATACGGATTAGAAAAGAAACTAACATCGCTGAAAGGAGTTGAAAATTTTTATGTTGATATTAAAAGCGGTTTTGCTACTCTAAATGTACCGGCAAGTACGAAAGTCTCAAAAGATGAATTAAAAAAGTTAGTTTCAAATGCCGGTTTTGAGTTGAAAAGTGTGGAGTACTCAAACAAACCTTTTAGGAAGAAAAGAAATAAAAAAAAGTGAACTGAATTATATCTTAATTTTACTTTTGTCCTTTCACTTACTTTTTACCATAGTTTAATATAATTAGGGATTAATTTGTTGTACGGAAAAATGACGAAAAGAAAAAAATACAGATAACATTGTGCACTATTGTAAATGATAATGAAATAGGTTAACTTCTTTTCGGAAGAGGGGGTATTCTACTTTATAATAATTATGCTCTGCAAAAATTATTATTTTTCTACAAACCCTTCAAAAAGAATAATAGTATTGATGTACAATTAATTAACGGAATATGCTTACATCTCTTTATAACATAGGCAAACAATTAAGCGGTAAGGTGGGGGAGTTTTATAGTATTATTGATTTTCCAAAAGTTGATGAGACTAAGAAGAATAACTTTGTACGAATATAAAGAGAAATTTAATTTTAAAACAAATAGATTATCAAAATGATTGAAGCGATTAAAGAAATAGGCAGGTATGTGCTGGATAAAAAAAATACAATAGAGTCTAATGTAAATGAAGGTTTTATCCAGGCCATCTGTGAAAATTTAGAATATAAAAAAAGAATAAAAGATAAAGATTATATTCAAAGAATAATAATTATTAATTTTAATTTAGAGCAAGTTGCTTACATAATTAAGAAAATGAATTTGTTTATAGCAAATGATTCTTCATTAATGCATTTAGCATCATTATTTGCAGGGTTATTGACATAGGTACTAATTTTATCAGCGACCATTTTTTCCTGTGCTAAAGACTGGATGCAAGATAACGCTTTTAAATTATCAGTACCAAGCCAGTCG
>CBFDUR010000463.1:0-2102 GCA_965613005.1 uncultured Ignavibacteriales bacterium | reverse complement strand
TTGTCTATTTGAATGAGCAATCATTAGACCTGATTATTCACAATTTACCGGATGATTCATCAAGATCTGCTGTAAAATATTTATCTCGTTCTTTAGATGTTTTTAATTACAAAGAGATGAAGTTATTTATTCACGGAGATAATAGGACAGGTCCCGGTTCAATTTCCTCGCTCAATCCTATCAACTATTCAGCAGATGTTTTTTTTAGATTCGGATCCGATCAAAATAATTATTATGAATATCGGCAGCCGATACGTCCCGGATGGAATGATGTGGGAATCAAGTTTAGCGAATTAACTGCTATAAAACAAAATAGGGATTCTGTAAATGTAGTAAAACAAATTCCTGTTCCCGGTGAACCGAATCATTTTTATGCGGTTAAGGGAAATCCAACCTTAACCTCGGTGAAATTCTTACAAGTGGGGATTTATAATACGCCAAACTCTCATAATAGAGGTCCGATTTCCGGTGAGGTATGGGTTAATGAGTTAAGGGTTATTGGTGCCGATAACCATAAAGGGTGGGCTTATACTTTTTCATCGAGTTTAAAGCTAGCTGATTTAATGAGTATAAATTTTAATATGAGCCAAACTGATCCTTATTTCCATAGACTGTCAGCCAGATTCGGTACTAGGGTAAATTCCAGGAACTGGAGCGTATCTGCCAGCATGAATCTACTCAAACTCATACCGTTTAGAATGCCGGGCAGCAATTTGGATTTGAACTTCTCTCATACGGAATCTGTTGGTAAACCTCTATATTTGCCCGGTACAGATGTAAGAGTTAACCAAGCTGCATTATTGAGTGACAGGAGTAGAAAAAATACGAATAATTTATCTGATAAACTAACCGGAGCTCAAATTATATCGGGATCACAAACTGTAAATATTTCGAACAGTATTTCCGCTTCAAATGTTAAATTTAAAATTCCTACTTCATTTTGGCTCTTAAAAGATACATTTAATAACCTGCGTTATGGATTTAATTATAATCAAACTTTCAGCCGAAGCCCGACTGTTTTATCAAACAAGACATGGGTATGGAATTTCAATTTAAGTTACGGTCTTAATTTCAGTCGAAATGATTATTTTTATCCTTTAAATATTCCGGTAATCGGTGCAATATTTGGCTTGCTTTCCGATTATAGAAACACAAAAATATTTTATGCACCGCAGAGCATTACCTTCAATCTTACCGCAGGACGAAATAGAAATATTAACGTAAGTAGAGCACAAGGAAATGTACCTTCAACAAAATCTGTGTCGAGAAATTTTGTTACAACGCGAAATTTTAGTATGAATTGGAAAATATCCGAAGGCGGTCTTTTGAATCTTTCGACTAGTTACAGTGCAAATATAAGAAGCTCATTGGCTTATTTGGAAACAAGTATTTCCGGTGCGCAACGTCCGGAAAGCGCTGTTTGGCGGGATATCTTTAGTGGTGCGTATTTCGGAAAACCTTATGGATATCAGCAATCGTTTAGTATTCGTGCTGCACCAAGAGTTCCTACTTTTTGGAATTTAAATAGATATTTCTCATTTGGTGCAAGTTACAATGCAAATTATCAATGGAGAAATAATTTTAGTCAAAAAGAGCTTGGTAAAAGTGCAGGTTATTCTACCAGCTCTCAAGTTAATATGACTTTAAGATTGAAATCATTAGTTGAACCGTTGTTTAGAGAAAGCAATAATGCTGAGAATAAACCAAATACAGAATACAATTATAAACAGCGGAATCGTGGAAGAAACGTAAATCGATTTAACGAAAGAAATCCGAGAGGAAACAAAAATACATTCCGGGAACCGAAATTAAAAGTGGATACAACCTCGTTGGCAATAAAAGATACGGTAAGTAAATCAGATTCTTTGGCTGCCAAATTAAAACCGAAGAAGCATATTTTAAGAACTGCCCTGTTCTTTTTAAAAACCCTGGTCAAGACTGTATTTTTTGATTATAATCAAATTTCGATGAATTTCACGAGCAGCAATAGTGTGTCAAAATCAGGGTTAGCCGGAAATGGCACCGGATTCGGAAACTTTTGGGGAGTAAAATATAATTTTCATTTCGGTCCCTCACGTTTGTACATGTTGGGATTAAATTCC
>CBFDUR010000462.1:0-2112 GCA_965613005.1 uncultured Ignavibacteriales bacterium | reverse complement strand
AAATATTATAAAACGGCAGATTACAGATCAAAAGATAAAGTGAATGAAAATCGTGACATACAACTAACCAAAAAACAAGAAAAAGATAGAATAATAGCCCTTTTAACAATATTTGCAATCGTTATATTCTTTTGGATGATCTACTATCAAAACGGCTTTACATTAACTTTATTTGCTAAAAACTATACTCTGACGCATGTAGGAAAATTCACTTTTCTTTTGTTCGACCCTGTTCCTTTATTCTCGTTAATTGCCATAGCTCTCGGTTTAATAGTCGTTTTTAACAAAAGCGTCGGTAAGAAAGCTAAAATTTGGAGTATCGCTGCGATTGTTATTGCCGCCTTAATTGTAATTTATAAACTAAACACACTTCCGAATTCAAATCATATTTCACCTGAGTTATTTCAATCATTTAACCCTTTATTTATAGTTTTTCTAACACCTATAATTGTGGGTTTCTTTGCATGGTTTCACAAAAGGAAAAAGGAACCTTCCACACCGGGTAAAATGGGCATTGCGATGATAATTACCGCTTTTGCCTATTTGATTATGATCTTGGCTTCTTACTCAATAGCAAAAATTAGTACTCCCGGTTATTCGAATATGTTGCGTGTAACACCTTATTGGTTAATTTCCACTTATTTTGTTATGACTGTTGCCGAACTTTTCCTTAGTCCAATGGGACTTTCATTTGTTTCGAAAGTTGCTCCTCCACGCATGAAGGGTTTAATGATGGGTGGGTGGTTCGTTGCAAGTGCAATTGGTAGTTATCTTTCAGGATTTATTGGAAGATTTTATCAAGAGTGGCAAATTTGGCAGTTTTTCTTACTTCTACTAATTACATCTTTATTGTCTGCCGGACTTGTACGAATTTTTCTCAAACGCTTGAGAAGCGCTACGGAAAATTAAATTTCCACATTGTATTGAACTCCACTTGTTTCATTTTAATGAGATGAGAAGTTCTTTCTTTCTTATTTCAAACCGGGCTGAGATAATATTTGAAGTACGGTATTTAATAATATAATGTTTAAAAATTATTTTATCTTAAATCGATTAGTAATTGAGTTTAACAAAACCCTTGAAAATTATTCAATCAACCAAATCTTTTCACAAGAAAAAGATAGATTAATTTTATCTTTTGTTAACGGAAACTCCGAAAAATATCTTGAGATATCGGCAAATCCCGGGTTTCCTTATATTAATTTAAGACGCAATTTTACCAGAGCAAAAAGAAATACTAAAGATTTCTTTCAAAATTATTTGCCTTCAAAATTGATTTCATTTGAAATTGCAAAAGCAGATAGAATTATCAGAATTAATTTTTTGAATTTCAAACTGTATTTCATTATTCGCGGTAAATATACTGATGTTATTTCGGTTGACGACAAAGAGAACCTCGAATTTTTTAAAAAACCGAGAGAAGATTTCTCCGAAAGTTTTCCGAACGAAATTCATCAAATTGAATTTATTAATACCTATTATAAACCTCTGCTTAATTTAATACCGGATGCTAATTTGTTTGACACAATTAAAAGAACGTATCCGTTTATTAGTAAAGAATTACTCTTTGAAGCTAAAAGAAGAACCGACGAACGAAATCAAAAAGAAATTATTAATAATATTTTGACGGTAATAGATGAAATTTGTAATGCTAAACCGGTAGTATTTTACAATTCCGGATCGAAACAACTATTTTTAACCGTTGAAACTTTCAATATTTTTGCATTTACCGACAAATTCGAATTTGGAAATTTTATTGATGCATTTAATTTTTACTTGAGTAAACATTATTATTTACTTCAAGTCATCCGGAAAAATGCAACTATAAATAAATATCTTAACCGGGAGCTTTCTAAACTTACCTCTAGACTCAATAACTTGAAGATAATTATTGATCAGGGAAGTAAAGAAGAATATTATTCCACATTGGGGAATCTTCTACTTATAAATATAAATCTCATTAAAAAAGGAATGAAGCAAATTAAAATTAAAGATATTTACGCCGGCAACGAAGATAAAGTTATAAAAATTGATGTGGCGCTATCACCCCAAAAAAATGTTGAATATTATTTTAATAAAGCAAAAGGTGATAAAACGAGATTACAAAAATCA
>CBFDUR010000461.1:0-2115 GCA_965613005.1 uncultured Ignavibacteriales bacterium | reverse complement strand
AATCCGCAATAAAATAGATAAAAATCAGGAACGTGTATTATATTTTATGGTAAAGCATCACCTCTACCGGCTATGAATAGAGTGTACCATTCTTCTCTAGATAATACTACAGAATCAGCTTCACATGCTGCTCGAATTCGTTCGATATTTCTTGTCCCGATTACAGGCTGAATTTTTGAAGGATGTTTTAGTAACCATGCAATAATGATAGCCTCACGGCTCACATTTTTTTCGATTGACATATTATTAACTATCTCGGCAGCTTTTTTAATTTTCTCATCCACATTTTCCGGTAAATTCCCGGATATTGAGTTCGAGTTGGTTCACGACAATTGGGAAATAAACACTCTTTTTTAATAGATCAATTTGATATCCGGAATGATTACTTACCCCAAAGTATCTGACTTTACCACTCTCATACAGTTCATCAAATGCTTTTGCTACTTCATCCGGCTCAACTAATGGGTCTGGGCGATGCAACAAAAGGATATCAATATAATCTGTTTTCAACCTTTTTAAGCTACCATTAACCGAATTAATAATATGCTCATAGCTAAAATCATATCTTCCGAGATCGTTACCGTCAGGTTGACCTTTCATTCTAATACCGCATTTTGTTTGAAGATAAATTTTTTCTCTCAAACCCGGTATCTTATTCCACACCTCCGAAAAGACCTCCTCCGATTTTCCTTCTGCATAAATATCCGCATGATCAAAAAAATTGATCCCCAGTTCTAACGCCTCGATAATTGATTTAACAGCTTCTATTTTATTTTCAAATTCATTCATATTCCCCCTTATTTTGCCCAAATTCATGCAACCGAAAGCAATTCGGGAGACTTTCAAATCAGTTCCAACGATTATTTGTTTTTTCAATTTTTATTTCCTTGATAAAATAGAAATAAATAATAAATTGCAGAGATATTACACGGTTTTGTTCAAAATTCCGGTTATGATGGATTGGAAATAATAGTGAAAGCGGGTTTCAACATGAGTGATGATAAAACCAACATAAAAAAGGCATTCTATTTCACTACAGAAATAGAATACCTATTATATAATTTGTTAACCTAAATATGCCTTTAAATTTTTACTTCTAGAAGGATGCCTCAGACTGCGTATTGCTTTTTCTTTAATTTGCCTTACTCTTTCTCTGGTAAGATCAAATCTTTCACCGATTTCTTCTAAAGTAGCAGAGCGTTCACTGTTAATTCCGAAATACAACCTTAGGACATTAGCCTCTCTTTCGCTTAAAGTAGAAAGGACACTTTCCACTTCATTTTTAAGAGACTCATGCATCAACAAAATATCCGGGGAAGGTTGCTGATCATTAGAGATTAAGTCAAGTAAACTATTTTTGTTATCATCGCCTTCCTTTACCGGAGCATCCATCGAGATATGACGTCCATAAAGCTGCATAGTATTAGCTACTTCATCGGCATCCATTTCGAGTTCTTGCCCCAGCTCTTCGGTAGTTGGTTTTCGCTCAAATTCTTGCTCTAATTTAGTATATGCTTTTCCTAATTTATTTAAGGTACCAACTCTATTCAAAGGCAGCCTGACCATACGAGATTGTTCGGCAATTGCCTGCATAATTGATTGACGAATCCACCAAACTGCATAAGAGATAAATTTAAAGCCTCTCGTTTCGTCAAATCTTTCAGCAGCTTTAATTAGCCCTAAGTTACCTTCATTTATCAAGTCTCCCAGTGATAAACCTTGATTTTGATATTGTTTTGCAACACTCACAACAAATCGTAAATTTGCTTTAGTTAAAGCCTCTAATGCTAATTTATCCCCTTTTTTTATCCGTCGAGCTAGTTCAATCTCTTGTTCCGGAGTTAACAGATCAACTTTTCCAATTTCTTGGAGATATTTGTCCAACGATTTACTTTCCCTACTCGTAAATTGCTTTGTTATCTTCAATTTTAATCAACTCCTATCTAGTTTTAGTTTATTTATTAATTAATAATTTGATTTTTTTTGACTCATATTCAAAATATCTATTAATTCCCAATTTGATTTCCCTGTAAAAAAATCATTTGTCGATTTTTTACATATTTAATCATGAGTCCATTCTAAAAAGCTCAATAGGGTCATTCTAAAGGAACGAGG
>CBFDUR010000460.1:0-2129 GCA_965613005.1 uncultured Ignavibacteriales bacterium | reverse complement strand
AGCCGGGACTAGTGTAGGAGCAAATTATTGTGAGGCTGATGATGCCGAAAGCAAAGAAGATTTTAAAAAACGGATAGAGAGAGCAAAAATGGAATTGAGTTTAAAAGATAAATTTGATTATTTTATAGTTAATTCAAATTTAAAAAAAGCAATTGAAGATACTAAGAGTTTAATAAAAAAAATAATTTAAGTTAAGAGGATATAAGATGGAAATACAACCGGTTGATCTAAGAATAGTTGATAAATTAGCTGCAAATGTATTTGAGGCTATTATTATTACATCAAAAAGAGCTCGCGTTATAAATGATGAGAATAAGATAGAATATAACGCTTTGATGAGTACAATACCTGTTACAGGTTCTGAAGATGACAGCGAGGATATTGAAAATCCTGCGCAATTGAAAATATCGCTTGATTTTGAAAAGAGAGATAAACCGCATGTTCAAGCTCTCCGCGAATTTCTCGACAGGAAAATAAAATTCGGATATAAAACAAAACAATCTTAATATTCTTAGGAGGTTATCCAAAAAGCAAGAAATTTTCAATCTGAACTGCCTGTTCGCCTCAGGCGGAAAGTGAAGAGTACCATGTATAAGCAAAATCAAATATTCTTCGTTGCGCCGTTTCTCAAAATGACGGTAATATTACCTTTTGGTTAGCCTTTGATTTATTCCAAGTAGTTTTTGTATAATCAAAAATGTTTTTTTCATATTAAACTGCTCATTTGAATCTAATGCGCAATGAAATTCTTAATGGTAAAAAAATAATTTTAGGTATAACCGGGTGTATTGCTGCATACAAATCAGCTTATCTTGTTAGGGAATTTAAAAAGCTTGGAGCTGAAACCAGAGTGGTAATGACCCCTTCGGCAACTCAATTTATTGCACCGCTTACTTTCTCTACCCTTTCGGGAAATCAAGTAATTGTTAATTTATTTCCGGAATCAAAATTCGAAAATACTTCTTTATCTACCTGGCATATAAATTATGTTTTATGGGCAGACCTCATGATTATTGCACCTACCACGGTTAATACAATTGCTAAAATAGCTAACGGTTTTTCAGATAATGCTCTTACAACTCTTATTGCTGCTTCCAGATGTCCGATAATTATTTCTCCTGCTGCGGATGTTGATATGTATGATAACCCTGTAACTAAAGAGAATTTAAAGAAGCTTACTCAACTTGGATTTTATGTTATTGATGCAGAAGAAGGTGAGCTTGCGAGTGGGCTGAAAGGAAAAGGAAGATTCCCTGAAACCCAAAAGTTAATAGATGCCGTAGAATTAATTTTATCGGGATATAAAAAAGATTTTACCGGAAAAGACATATTAATAACAGCAGGGCCTACATACGAAGATATTGACCCTGTCAGATTTATCGGCAACAGGTCTTCGGGTAAAATGGGATATCAACTTGCTAAAGCCGCATTTCTGCGAGGTGCTGATGTTACGTTAATCTCCGGTCCTTCAAATGAATCCCTTTATCCGGAAATAAAGTTGATCAAAGTCAGATCTGCTCTAGAAATGAAATCACAAGTTGAGCATGAAATAGATAATAACAATATTTTAGTTATGGCTGCCGCTGTTTCAGACTATAAACCTGCTCAATATATCAATAAAAAAATTAAAAAAGAGGATAAATTTTTATCGATACCTCTAACTGAAAATCCCGATATTCTTATCTCTTTAAAAGATAAAAAGAAAATAAAAGTCGGTTTTGCTTTGGAAACGGATAATGAATTGAAGAATGCTATGAATAAGCTCAAATCGAAAAATATAGATATGATTATTCTAAATTCATTAAGAGATATAAAAAGCGGGTTTGAGAGGGATACGAATAAAATTACTATTATTCATAAGTCGGGGAAACGGTTAGAGTTTCCGCTTATGTCCAAGTTTCAAGTAGCAAATAAAATATTACAAGAGATTAAAAATATTTACTCTTGAAGTTTTAATTGCGTATTTTTGATAAAACATCGAACTAAATATCAAGAATTTAAATGAAGAACAAAATTAAAGAAAAGATAATTCAATCATTAATAGATCAAAAAAATGTATTCGGTGATGAACTTTTTGAATCGGGGGTTATTCAAAGGAAAACAATTCTTACGAAAAAAGAAGATGTAAA
>CBFDUR010000459.1:0-2131 GCA_965613005.1 uncultured Ignavibacteriales bacterium | reverse complement strand
AATGAGCATACCCGCCCTTACTTATCTCATCAATAGTCATACTGACTTCATGAATTTCCTTTTCTACATCTTCATCTTCAATTGTTTTAGTTTTAAAATTATCTTTATGCAATTCAATTAATTCACCGTCTTCCATATAAATAATTTGTTTGGTATGAGCTATAATAGCCGAAACGTCGGAAGCGATAAAACTTTCGTTTTCACCTAGCCCAACTACCAAAGGCGAACCTTTTCTAGCCGCAATGATTTTATCAGGTTCTTTTTCATAAATTACGGCTATACCATAAGTTCCTTCAACTTCATTCAAGGAAAGTCTAACTGCTTTAAATAAAGGAAAGCCTTTTTTCAAAAAGCTGTCAATCAAATGAGGCAACACTTCAGAATCCGTTTCGGAAAGAAAATTATAGCCGAGTTTTTTAAGTCCGGTTTTTAATTCCCGGTAGTTTTCAATTATACCGTTGTGTATCACAAATAAATTTCTTTCATTATTGAAATGGGGATGTGCATTTACTTTATTGGGAGCACCGTGCGTAGCCCATCTTGTGTGTCCTATACCGATGGATGATGATAGGTTCATCTTTTCCAACATGCTTTCAAGTGCAGCTACTTTCCCCTTATTTTTAATTACCATCGATTGCTTATTTGATAAAATGCCTATTCCGGCTGAATCATATCCCCGGTATTCTAATCTTTTTAAACCGTTAATAAGAATAGAGACACAATTTTTCTCCCCTATGTACCCGACTATTCCACACATTTAGACTCCAATTTTGTTTTTAAATTTAATAATTGAACACTTTCTAAAATCCGCTATTCTTGGAATTCGAATCTATCGAAATTTTATCTAAATAACTATAAGTTTATCCCAAAGAGCGGAACAACTGAACAACTTCTTATTTTACAATGGATTATATATTCTTCACGGAGTTTACACCGACGAAGTTAATGTGTTCGAAATGATACACCGGTACTTTTTAGAGTAAACTCAACAATTTAATTTGATTACTTTCTTAAAATAGTCAATAGTAATTTTTAATCCTTCATTACGATTTACAAGCGGTTGCCAATTTAATATCCGTTTTGCTTTGCCGATATCCGGTTGTCTAACCTTCGGGTCATCTTCCGGAAGTTGTTTATAAACAATTTTACTTTTTGTTCCGGTAATCTTAATTACTTCTTCGGCGAATTGTTTGATGGTAATCTCTCCCGGATTACCGATATTCACTGGATTAATTTCATCGGACAATAATAATTTATAAATTCCATCGACAAGGTCTGAAACATAACAAAAACTGCTTGTTTGAGCCCCATTCCCAAAGACGGTTATATCTTCACCCCGCAGCGCCTGCCCTACGAAAGCAGGAAGCGCCCTACCATCTTCCAATCGCATGCGTGGTCCGTAAGTATTAAAAATTCTAACAATTCTAGTTTCCACTCCATGATAAGTGTGATAAGCCATGGTTATTGCTTCTTGAAAACGTTTTGCTTCATCATAAACTCCCCGTGGGCCGATAGGGTTAACGTTTCCATAATATTCTTCTACTTGTGGGTGAACCAAAGGATCACCATAAACTTCAGAGGTTGAGGCAATTAACATTCGTGCTTTTTTTGCTTTTGCTAAGCCGAGTAAATTATGTGTTCCTAATGAACCTACTTTTAGTGTTTGGATTGGTATTTTAAGATAGTCGATAGGGCTTGCTGGTGAAGCAAAATGTAAAATATAATCAATCTTACCGGGTAAAAATATATAATTGGTAATATCGTGTTTAACAAATGTAAAATCTTCATTTCCGGCAAGATGAGAAATATTTGCAATATTTCCGGTAATTAAATCATCCACACAAATTACTTTCATGCCTTCAGTCAAGAGTTTATCGCATAAATGAGAACCTAGAAATCCTGCTCCTCCTGTAACCACCGCTATTTTTTTAGACATTATTATTATTCCTTTTTATTTTTTTGAGATTAAAATTTTTTTGTTATGCAAATACGAATATTACCGATATTAAAATGAATATAAATATTCCTCCCGTTATTGTTAAAAATTATAAAAATATAATCGTTACTTGAGTTCAGTCCAAAAAGATCAAATATAATAAAAACACGATTTTTGAAGTGACACTTTTTATCG
>CBFDUR010000458.1:0-2141 GCA_965613005.1 uncultured Ignavibacteriales bacterium | reverse complement strand
TACTGTTTTCATTGTTTTTCTAACTATGTGTCAGGAGTTCTGAACATTGAACCTTCAACAAAATAAATTAAAGATACAATATTGATTCAAACACATTTATAAAAGAAACATTAATTTTCTTGAGTTTGTATAAATACTATCTTAATTTTCCCTGAAAGTTTAATATTTTCAAAATGTAATTCAAATAAAATCTATATCGGAGGAAGGGGAAATTTTTATAGATTTTACGTTAAATGGAGAAAACATGATAATGAATGATAAGAGTTTAATATTAGCTAAATGGGAACCAACCGGCAAAAACAAAATATTATGTACATTGTGCCCAAGATATTGCAAAATAGGTAACGGACAACCGGGATTTTGTTACATCCGTCAAAATCATAACGGAAAATTATATACGACAGGTTATGGACATCCTACCGGATTTGCGATCGATCCTATTGAAAAGAAGCCTCTTAATCACTTTTATCCCGGAACCTCCGTATTAAGCTTCGGCACTGCCGGATGCAACTTGGGATGCAGATTCTGTCAGAATTGGTCCATCAGCAAAGCTAAATTAGATGAATATAACTCACTCGAAGTTTCCCCTGAAGATGTTGTTAAACTTGCAAAGAAATATCATTCTCCTTCAATTGCTTTTACATATAACGACCCAACTATTTTCGGCGAATATGTTATTGATATTTCAAAAATTGCAAAAGAAGAAGGTATAAATACGGTGATGGTGACCGCCGGTTATATCGATAAAAATGCTCGCGAAGATATTTATAAGTATATCAATGCTGCTAATGTTGACTTGAAAGCGTTTAATCGTATGTTTTATCATAAATTAACTTTTTCGCATATTAAAGATGTTCTCGACACTCTAATTTGGTTAAAAAACGAAACAGATGTTTGGACAGAAATTACTACACTTTTAATCCCCGGCGAAAATGATTCGCCGGATGAAATTAATCAAATGTGTGATTGGATAGTGAAAAATCTTGGTGAAGATGTCCCGCTGCACTTTACGGCATTTCATCCGGATTTTAAGATGAGAAATTACAGAAGAACACCTTCTTCTTCATTAACAAATGCGCGTAATATTGCCATGCAAACAGGAATTAAATATTGCTATGTAGGAAATATTCATAATACCGAAGGACAAACAACATTTTGCCCGGTTTGCAATACTCCCTTAATTCAAAGAGATTGGCATGCTGTTTTATCAAATAAAATAACGGGAGGTAAATGCTATAAATGCGGTACTACAATTCCAGGCTATTTTAATTAGAGTATTACGAAGATTATTGTTAAATTTTATTTTATTTTTTTCATTCGATTAATGAGGCGTATCTAAAAATGGTAAAAAGACTGAGTTGCGTTGTAAGGTTAACATAAATCGAAGTTTTTTACAAAAAAACTTTTTTAGAGGAGACTCATTAACTATGTTTTAGCTGCTTACCGGCTTAAATTCAACTTCTTTTTTAATAGGGAATAGCTTATATGCTGAGAAAAATTTATAATGTTTTTTTAGGGCTATTAACCGGCTTTATTGCGACTTTTTATCTAAATAGATTATTCGAATTTCTTTTAGCCTCGATTCTTTTAAGTAATAAGGTTTCCCTTGGACTAAAGGGTATGGCTTTAACCGTAGAATTTAATTTAACTAATTCACATAATATTTATACATACGCAATTATCTTTATTTCTCCCCTTATAGCCGGTTTAATCATGATTGAGCTTTCAAGTTTATTCAACCGGCATATATATAACGTTAACCATAGAATAATAATTTTATTATTTCAACTATTTAATATCGGTTATATAATAATCGATTTACTTATCGGTATTATCTCAGTCATATTGAAAGGCTCAATTTCCTCGGAATGGATCAAATTATTTCAATTTGAAAATTTTTCTTTAATGGAACAATTGCTGGCGATGTTTTTTTTGTTTTTACTATTTTTTTCATATCTTGTGGATATTAGATTATGAAAAATACCGCCAATAAAAACGACGAAAGTGATGATAGTCGGTGGGTAACATTTTTTCTTGAAAAAGAAAGGTATGGTATTAATGTTATGCAAGTACAAGAAGTGCTGCGCCCGAGCGTAGCGAGCAAACACTCCTGCCCCCTTTGATTCACGCCGTGCGCGGTA
>CBFDUR010000457.1:0-2145 GCA_965613005.1 uncultured Ignavibacteriales bacterium | reverse complement strand
TCCGACAAGAGATTTAACTTTTGTAAAGGATACTGCAAACGGATTTTTAGAAATCTATAAAACTAACGAACTATATGGTGAATTCACAAATATCGGGATGAATGAAGAAATTTCAATTGAGGAATTAGTTAAATTAATTGCTGAATTAATGAATGTTGATATAAAAATTATTTCCGATACGAGTCGTGTTAGACCGGACAAAAGTGAAGTAGAAAGGTTGATGTGTGATAACAATAAAATTCTTTCAAACACAAATTGGCAGCCGGCATATAATATTCGCAAAGGTTTATTAGAAACAATTGAATTTTTAAAAGAAAATATTAGCTTCTATAAATCGGATATTTATAATGTCTAAGTTAATCCCTCTTTCAGTACCCTCAATTAAAGGGAATGAATGGAAATATGTAAAAGAATGTCTTGATACGGAATGGATTTCTTCTGCAGGTAAATATGTCAATCTATTTGAACGGAAAATTGCGGAATATACGGGAGCGAGATATGCAGTTGCAACGGTAAATGGTACGGCTGCATTACATATTTCACTTATTATTGCCGGGGTAAAAGACGGTGATGAAGTAATTGTTCCTTCACTGACTTTTATTGCACCGATAAATGCTGTTAAATATGTGAATGCAAATCCGGTTTTTATGGACTCGGATAATTACTATAATATCGATTCTGAAAAAACAATTGAATTTATTAAAAATGAAACAGAATTTAAGAATGGCTTTACATACAATAAAAAAACGGGAAACAGAATTTCTGCAATAATTCCGGTGCATGTTTTCGGTAATGCCGTTTGGTTGGATGAGTTAGTTCCGTTATGTAAAGAGCGTAACATTAAAGTTATTGAAGATTCCAATGAGAGCCTCGGAACAAAAT
Organism: uncultured Ignavibacteriales bacterium; assembly: GCA_965613005.1. Classification (GTDB taxonomy): domain Bacteria; phylum Bacteroidota; class Ignavibacteria; order Ignavibacteriales; family Ignavibacteriaceae; genus CAVVVS01. The sequence continues at coordinate 1,263 of CBFDUR010000457.1, read as the reverse complement.
ATACAAAAGGAAATTTTGCAGGTAAACATACCGGAACTGTTGGTGATTTAGGAACTGTTTCTTTTAACGGAAATAAAATTATTACAACCGGCGGCGGCGGAATGATTTTAACCGACAGTGAAGAATATGCTGAAAAAGCTAAATATTTAACAACACAAGCGAAAGATGATGAAATTCGCTACGTGCATAACGAAATAGGCTATAACTACCGTATGACAAATGTAATTGCGGCAATTGGGGTGGCTCAATTGGAAGTATTGGATGAATATATCGCGATAAAAAAAGCTACTTTTGAAAAATATGAAATAGAAATTAAAAATATTGACGGGTTAGATGTTGTTGATGTCCCTGATTATGCTGATAATAATTATTGGATGTTGGCTTTGCAGATTGACAAGAATAAGTATCCTTTGGATAGGGAAGGATTAATGAAAAAATTAAAAAAACATAATATTCAGACCCGACCTATTTGGTATCCTAATCATCTGCAGAAACCTTATGTTGAATGTCAAAGTTATAAAATTGAAAACACATTAAAACTTGTTGAACAAACATTAAATATTCCTTGTAGTGTTAATATTACTGATAATGAAATTGAATTGGTAATTGAGAAATTAAGTTAGTATAATTGCGCAAATGAATAAAATCGATCATATTAAATACTGGGTTGATGCTTCTGAAGTAGATTTTAAAGCAATGAATAATTTATTTAAAAGCAAAGACTATGTATGGTCACTATTTCTCGGCCATTTAGTGATAGAAAAATTGATTAAAGCAGTTGCGATTAAAAACGGTATTGTTACAATTCCTAAAATTCATGATCTTAACAAGTTATCGAAAAGAGCAAAGCTGGAAGTTGATGCAAAATTAGGGGATGTATTAGATGCAATTACAGCATTTAATATTGAAGCACGATATCCTGATTATAAAAGAGAGTTTTACAAAAAATGCACTAAAAAATTTACTAATGAATATATAATAAAAATTAGTGAAATAAGATTATGGCTGTTAAATCAGATAGACAAATAAATAGAATAATAAAAGAATATACAAAATTGCTACTCGATGCCGGTTTCCCAATTGAGAAAATAATCTTGTTTGGTTCTTACGCAATAAAAAAAGCTAAAACAGATAGCGATATTGACCTTGCAGTTGTTTTAAAAGAGATTACAGAAGATAGATTTTCAACACGTCTTAAATTAATGAAATATTGTAGAAATTTTGATGAAGTAATAGAACCTCATCCATTTTGGGTTAAAGAAT
>CBFDUR010000456.1:0-2158 GCA_965613005.1 uncultured Ignavibacteriales bacterium | reverse complement strand
TATTCAGAACAGCTTTTGCAGATATAGGTGTTTATATCTGCTACGACAGGCACTTCCCCGAAGGTGCAAGAGTGCTCGGCTTAAACGGAGCGCAGATTGTTTTTAATCCTTCTGCAACGGTTGCAGGACTTTCAGAGTATCTGTGGAAGCTTGAACAACCTGCACACGCCGTGGCAAACGGTTATTTCATCGGTGCAATAAATCGTGTGGGAACCGAACTACCCTGGAATATCGGTGAGTTTTATGGGAGTAGTTATTTTTGTTCGCCAAAAGGAAAAATTATTACACAAGCTAGTAGGGATAAAGACGAAATTGTTGTCGCAGATCTTGACCTCGATGAAATTTTGGAAGTTCGGAATGTTTGGCAGTTCTATAGGGATAGAAGACCGGAAACGTATGAGGCGATAACAAGAATATAGAACACGGATTTCGCTGATTAGGCGGATTTACGCGGATTGAAATTTTAATTTGGAGTTGTAATGAATAAAGACGAAATAATTCAAAAACATAAAGATTATCTTTTTCCTAGTGTTGCAAATTATTATAAAATACCTTTGGTAATTGAAAGAGGTGAAGGTGCTTATATCTATGATGTTGAGGGAAATAAATATTTGGATTTCTTCGGCGGTATTCTTACTGTAAGTATCGGTCATTGTAACCCAAAAGTAAGCGATAAAATTGCCGAGCAAGTTCACAAACTTCAACATACTTCTACTCTTTATCCTAATGAAAATATTGTAACACTTGCAGAAAAACTTGCGCAGATAACCCCCGGAAAACTTCAAAAAAGCTTTTTCACAAATAGCGGGACCGAAGCAGACGAAACAGCAGTATTTATTGCTCAGAAGTATACAAAAAGGCAGGAGATAATAGCATTAAGACATAGTTATAGCGGAAGATCAATGCTGGCAATGAGTTTAACAGCTAATTCATCTTGGAGACACGTCAGTAGTTTCGGTGAAATTAAACATGCAGTAAGTCCATATTGTTATAGATGCCCTTTTGGATTAAAATATCCTAGTTGCGAATTGAGATGTGCCACAGATATTGAAGAATTAATCTTAACTACTACTACAGGTGAAATAGCTGCTTTTATTGCTGAACCGATTCAGGGCGTTGGCGGATTTATTACTCCGCCGAAAGAATATTTTAAAACCGTGCTGCCCATTATTAAAAAGTACGGCGGTGTTTTTATCTGTGACGAAGTACAAACAGGATTCGGAAGAACCGGTAAACGTATGTTTGGTATCCGGCATTGGGATGTGGAACCCGATATTATGACATGCGCAAAAGGAATTGCGAACGGAGTTCCACTTGGCGTAACAATTGCTCGAGCAGAAATTGCAGATAGTTTTACAGGATTAACAATTTCTACTTTTGGAGGTAATCCTGTCTCAATGACTGCAGCGCTGGCAACTATTCAAGTAATTGAAGAAGAAAATCTCGCTGATAATGCTTACGAGATCGGTAATTATTTGAAGGATGGTTTGGACGCTATGAAAGAAAAATACCCTGCAATAGGTGATGTAAGGGGAATGGGACTTATGCAGGCTCTTGAATTTGTAGGTGAAAATAAAACACCCGATTCCGTTGCTGTAAAAAACCTTTTTGAAGAAATGAAAAAGGAAAAAGTACTTATCGGTAAAGGCGGATTATATGGAAACGTTGTTAGAATAGCACCGCCTTTGAATATAACTAAAAGTGAAGTAAATGATTTTTTAAAGTGTTTGGATGATTCGTTAAATAAAATTTTACCTGCTCAAAAAACGGCTGTATAACGATGTCTAATTTCTATTTTTTACTTGTTTTTATTATAAATCAGCTTGGATTATGAAAAATATAGCGAAAAAATTAACTAAGGAAGAATACGAAAAAAATTTTGCGGAACTTCATTCTTTGCTTACAAAAAATTCTGCTGTGATTGAGGCGAACAGATGCCTGTATTGTTATGATTCTCCATGTATGAAAGCCTGCCCGACACATATTGATATTTCCACATTTATAAGGAAAATAGCCACAGATAATTTACTCGGCTCGGCGAGAACCATATTCAAATCTAACTGGGTACCGCTTACTTGCGCTAAAGCCTGTCCGGTTGAAGAGCTGTGCGAAGGAGCCTGCGTTTACGTTGAAAAAGGAGAGAAGCCGATTGAAATTG
>CBFDUR010000455.1:0-2167 GCA_965613005.1 uncultured Ignavibacteriales bacterium | reverse complement strand
TATGAACTTTCTCACTCGCTTAGTTTTTACTTGGATTATTTAAAGGAACTTCCCATCTATTATTTTCAAATTCTGAATCCAAGGGTGTTCCGATTATATGATTAAAATAGTTACTTAAAGTTTTTTCTGCAACGCCGACAATTACTTCCATAAGCTGAGCCTTTGAATAGCCTGCAGAAATAAAGTTTTCTATTTCTTCTTGAGATACAAATCCTCTCTTTTCAACAACAGCAAGTGTAAATTGTCTTAATGCTTCAAGCTTTGTATCATTGAGCGGTTTGTTTGTTCGTAAAGCTTCGATAATATCTTCATGCACCTTAAACATTTGGGCAATTGTTGTATGAGCAGCCATACAATAATGACATTTATTTACATAACTTGTGGTAAGTAGAATAATTTGTTTTTCCGCCGGAGTAAAAGATGATTGATTGAAATTATTACCAAGCTCAATATAAGCTTTCAACGTTACCGGTGATTCTGCCATTTTTCCGTATAAATTAGATATGAAACCATTCCGTTTGATAGCTCCATCTAAAATTTCTTTTGATCCATTTGGGGCTGTTTCAATAGTGTAAATTGTAAATTTTGTCATTTCAGTTACCTTTATTTTTTTTTGATAAAATGGTACTACTATAAAAAATATTTATTGTAAAATTATATAATATTTACTATCATTACAAATGAAATAATATTATATAATATATCAATATATTTGATACCTACAATTAGTAAAATTTATTATCAACAATAAAGAATTCTAAAATGGATATTACTGTCTTACGTATTTTTGAAGCTGTTGCTTCAGAACAAAGTATAAGTGGAGCTGCAAAAAGGCTACACTATGTTCAATCTAACGTTACCGCTAGAATTAAACAGTTGGAAACAGAGATAGGAAAACCTTTATTCTACAGACATAACCGTGGTATATCTATTACAGAAACCGGTGAAATTTTAAGAGTTTATGCAAAAAAAATTATAACGCTTTTTGAGGAAGCTGAAAAAGCGTTATCAGAATCTTCTAACCCCACCGGTTTACTGAAAATTGGAACAATAGGTACGATAGCTTCAACACGACTTTCTGCCGTATTAACTTTTTATCATGAAAAATATCCATTAGTAAATATTTCGCTCAAAACCGGAATGCCGCAACAAATGATTGATGCTGTACTTAAACATGAATTGGATGGTGCATTTGTCCCCGGTCCATTGAAACATCCGGATATACTGCAAGAGAAACTATTAGAAGAAGAATTGGTTTTAATAAATGGTGTTAATCCATTTCAGAACAACGAAAGCAAAAGTTTTAAACAACAACCATTATTAGTACTCCCTGCAGGATGCCGATTCCGTAGCCGTTTAGTATCATTGTTAAGCGAGGAAGGGTTCGCCCAGCCTCAAATTATGGAATTAGGAAGTTTAGATACTGTTATAGGTTGTGTTCGCGCCGGAATGGGTATATCTCTGGTTCCTAAAAGTGTTGTGGATAATCGCAACGATAAGGAATGTTTTATTATTCATACTGTCCCTAAAAAATTTAGCAAGATACCTATCTTGTTCATTTGGAATAGCAAATCATTTTTAACGATTACTATGAAAAAGTTTATTGAAACAGCATTAAATCATTTTAATGATTCAAATATTAAAAAACAATCGACAACTTGAGATAGGAACATCTTTTAATTTAAGTAATACAATTGAACCGGTAATAGTATTTTGCCGGTTTTTAATTATTTTTTTTCACTTGACAAACACCACCCTTCTAGTAGTAACTTGCAGTTGAGTAATAATACGAGGTATTAATTATGGAAGAAACTAAAAAATTAAAGACACAGCTTCACATCATTAAAGGTCAGATTGACGGAATTGAGAAAATGATTGATAATGAACGGGATGCGGAGGAAATATACATTCAATTTAAAGCAATTGAAGGGAATTTTCAAAAAACATTCCACGGATTACTGGAAGATATCCTGAGAAAAAATTTAGCTTTAAAAATTGTTAAAGTTGTTAATGCGTGTCCCGGAAATTGCCGGGATGCGGAAAAAATAAAATTTATACAAAATGAATTTCCTAAAATGGAGATTAAAAAAGTTGCTTCAATCATAAATGAAATGGAAATAATCGAGAAAAGGCTGGAAGAGTTTAACAAGGAAGGCACGTAGAAATG
>CBFDUR010000454.1:0-2176 GCA_965613005.1 uncultured Ignavibacteriales bacterium | reverse complement strand
AGCGCTACTACTTTCTGCCCTTTTTAGAATTTCAGGTAATTCTTCAAAAGTTAGAATATCTAATTTCTCCGGTTCGTTGATCAAAGATTTTGTAATTATATAACCGGCAATCGACCAAGTCTGGCGGCTGCGCGCTTCTTTACCTAGCAGCTTGTTATGAATTCCGTCATAATATTCAGGATAATTATCTTTGGATAATCGTTCTTCAGCCAATTTCAAAATACTTGAAAGGAAGACTGTATTACCGGTTTTAATCGATGCAGCAGCTAGGTACCACATTAAAAAAGGCCAGCTACCTCCGTTATGATATGACCAACGAATATTTTTAGGGTCATGTCCTGTGAATAATTCCCATTCCTTTCCTTTCAAAGGTGGGTAGCAAATTTTAATAGGCATTTCTCCTATTAATTCTTGTCTTTTATTCAAAATTAATTTTAAAATAGCTTTTGATTTTGATTTATCTGCAAGCGAATTAATAATCATTAATAAATTACCGGCAGTAAAAAATCTAAAATCCATTCTGGAAGGACCTAGATTACCGATAAAATATCCGTCATCCTTCCCCAGCCAATCGAATACCCACCGCGGGATAGATTCCGGGAAAATATTAAACTGATTCAATGCATTTTTTTTATATTCTTCGATTTTAAATCTGTAGATTTCATTCAACTTTGTAAAGTCGAGCCAAAAATATTTTCTGATATGATAAATCAGGTGTCCGAGTCTTTTATTAATATTTTCTAAATATAAATCATTATCCTTTATGCGAATTAGTAGCTCTCTAGCCGAAAGCAGAGCAGAATAAAAAAGAGCTTGAATTTCTAAGGGATAGCCGTAAACTCCCATACGCCTATCAATCATAAATGAACCGTCCGGAACAAGCATGGTTGGGAACATATCAAATCTATTGGTTAATGAGAGTTCCAAAATTAATTTTATTGTTTGTTGGCATTGAGGGCTGTGGGCAAAGTCCCAATCTTGTGTTTTTTTCACATAGGCTCTTAAAATATAAAGCCACCAAAAAACCGAATCGACAGGTGTAACCCTTGCAATTGCTTTCTCTCCGTAATCGGGAATAATTTCTTTTCCATTAGGTGTTGAGTTAATCTTAAAACTTGCGGGCATTAATCCTCTGCCCGGCAGAAAACAATCCATTTGATGTTCACGGCTTTGTAGTTTCATTGTTAATTCCAAAAAATTTTTTACGATTTCATATTCACCATTCAGCAGAAAAGCAAATGCAGAAACTGCAAAGTCTCTCGTAAATATTTGATCGTAATTTAAAGCGTCGGTTGATTTATCAACAGCAGCAAGTGTACCAACCGGTTTTCCCTGATATTCAACAATTGAATTTTTCAGTAATCCCCATGCTTCTTCGAATAGATTGATATATCCCATTTTTGTTTATCCTTCAGTCATTAAGGGGGTGGAATAAAATAAGTTATCGAATTACAACCCCTAAAGTGTTTAATAACAGTCAATTATTTTTGTCTTATATGCAAGTTATTCTATTCCACCCCCTAAGTTTTGTTAAGATAAAGAGTATTGATGAAGCGTATCTAAAAAAATCATTTCCAAGTTTTCTAATTAGGAATGAATCCATTTTTCACGAGAAAATTTCTTTTCAGAAAATACTCATTGATATAAAAGTTTTCAATTTACTAACCACCGGTAGCAAAGCCGGGATATAGAGTCATCCCCCCATCGATAAAAATACTCGTACCGTTAATATAATCGGCAAGATCGGAAGCCAGCCAAGCAGCAGCCCGGCCGATATCATCAACCTCGCCAATTCTTCTATAAGGAATTAATTTCATTAATTCACCGTAAGCTTCGGGTGTATTCCACACACTTGTATTTATTGGGGTTCTTATTGCACCTGGACAAATACTGTTCACTCGAATTCTATAAGGTGCAACTTCCTGTGCAATACTTTTCATTAACATCATTACTCCACCTTTTGAGGCAGCATAATTAGCATGCCCTGCCCACGGAATAACTTCGTGTACAGAACTAATGTGAATTATTTTTCCGGCAGAACAGGAAATTTCTTTTTTAACGCCTCTTCTTTTGAATTCTTTTACAGCTTCGCGTGCACAAAGAAATTGTCCGGTGAGATTTACATTAATTACTTTGTTCCATTTTTCAAGTGTCATTTCCTCAATAGGTGAGTCTC
>CBFDUR010000453.1:0-2185 GCA_965613005.1 uncultured Ignavibacteriales bacterium | reverse complement strand
GACTTATATGCCAATGCCCATGGGATAAGTAAAACTATTTCAACATCAAAAATTAAAAAGATTAAGGCTACTACATAAAATCTTATGTTGAACTTTACCCAAGGCGATCCGATCGCATCTTCTCCGCATTCATAGGTTAATAGTTTCTCACGGGTAGGCCGGGCCGGTCTAATTAATTTAGAGGCGAAAAAGGCTACAATTACAAACAACATTGCAACAATTAAGAAGACAAAAGCTTTACCGAATTCTGTAAGCATCTAATTATTATTATTTTGTTAGATGAATATGTTTAATTATAACTCCGAATGCTTATTTAATTACCTCTGATTATTTAATAGTTTAGGTCGATAAACCATTATTCCTATTAAAAAAATCATTTCAAATTTTTATTTGTAATTATTAACTTATAAAAACTAAAAATTATGCATTAGAAAGAAAATAGTCTAAAATTTTGTTGGTACCAAAATTCTAATAATTGTTAATCCCTACCAAAATATATGCAAAAAAATAATATTTTATCTATCAACAAAAATGCAACATATCTTAATATGGGAGATATTATTTTATCTGTTATAAGAAGAATTTATACTGCCTTATTCTCACATCAGAAAAATTTATTTAATCAATAATGTTAAAAAGAATTAATGAGAAATTCAACTAAATTAGTAATATAAATATTATTAGTTTTGAAATAAAAGATTTTTATATGTTTATATTTTCCAATCATGTTTTGTAATGCTTAAGTTGGAATAAGACTTTTATTAAATTTAAAAATGTGAAATAAAATAATAGGAGTCGAAAAATAATTCGGTAATTACGCAGATTATCTAGTCGGGGATCGAAGAAAAGTCTTTAAAAAACTCTAATTGATTATAACTTCAATAAAATTTATATTTTGCACACAATTAATAAAATATACTAATGCGTTCTACTTATGCTTTGATAAATCTTTCTGATTTGAAAAAAAATTATTTAAATATAAGAAAGAGAGTAAATAAGAACATAATGGCAGTCGTTAAAGCAAATGCATATGGTCATAGTGTTGGTGAAAGCGTGAATGCACTACTTTCATTAGGCCAAAACAAACCTGAATATTTTGCTGTTGCTTTTTCGGATGAGGGTATCGAATTAAGAAAACATAATGTTAAACAGCCAATTCTTGTATTCGAACCGTTCAATAAGAGTGAAGCCGCAAATCTCATTAAATATAATTTAATCGGTACTGTTTTTACGGAAAAACATCTTCATATATTACTAAATGTTAGAAGAGAATTGTCTTCAAATAACAAAATAAAAATTCATGTAAAAGTAGATACCGGCATGAATCGATTTGGGATTAGATTTGATAAAGCATTTGATTTTATAAAAAAGTTAAGTCTGAATAAAAATTTTGTTATTGACGGTGTTTATACTCATTTTGCAACTTCAGATAAAAGGAATAAAGATTTCGCCGAGATTCAACTGCACAGGTTTAATGATTTGATTTCCAAATTGAAAAAGAACGGCGTAAATTATGGATTAGCGCATGCGGCAAACAGCGGTGCTATTCTGGATATGCCTGATTCTTATTTCGATATGGTTCGACCGGGAATTCTATTATATGGCTATTATCCGTCGTTGGAAACGAGTGAGTCTATCAATATTAAACCGGTAATGTCCCTTTTTTCAAAAGTTGCCTCTGTATAGCTTCACGAAAAACGGGAATAATAACCGTCCCTATCGGATATGCAGATGGTTTTAGTAGAAGATTGAGGAATAAATCCATTGCCGTAATTAAAGGTAAAGCATATCCGCAAGTAGGTGATGTTACAATGGATAGGATTATGTTTGATATTAAAAACGACGATATCCGGGTTGGCGATAAAGTAATATTATTGGGGAGGTACAATAAATTAAAAATTGATGCATGGGATTGGGGAAAAATTTTGGGAACAATTCCTTACGAAATAACATGCTCAATCAGTGAAAGAGTGCCCAGAATATTTAAGAATTAAATGGATTTAGTAAAATCATATATTATTCAAAGTATTTCCGTAGCTTCAAATAATTTGCGTTTGAATCCGCAAAAGATTGAAGTGGTTGCCTTATTACGCGAAGCGATAATTAAATCCGGTAATATCGGCAATGATATTAATGAGATGAAAAAAATTACAGAATTATCAACCATTGCAATCCGTCTAAACAA
>CBFDUR010000452.1:0-2194 GCA_965613005.1 uncultured Ignavibacteriales bacterium | reverse complement strand
TCATTATAGATTCATTACTAAAGATATCAAAATCATTATTTTGCCCCGGTTTTACTTTTCTGATTAATCGCATATATCCGATAGCCGCTTCAATTGTTGCATTATAATCTTCAGAATTATGAGACATCACAGTTATATCAATACTTCTGTGAAGCTTACCGAAAACATTTTGAAAAGTTGTAATAGGCATCAAAACGTTATTATCTCTGCTCCTGCCAAATAACTGCGGTTGCTTTTCAAGTACCCCGATAATCTTTATCGGATAATTATTAATTTTTATTATTTGACCGACAGGATTAATGCTGGGAAATAATTTATCAACGATATCCTGTCCAATATCACAAACATCATTTGAATATTTAACATCCACCTTTCTAATATTTCTTCCGTATTCTGCGACCCAATTATTTGTTTTCATTGCATCGGAAGTGATTCCTATTACTGTAACATTAGGATTAGTTTCTACATTACCGAATTTTGCAACAACCCCATTTCGTTCATCTTGAGCACTTACATATTTTGCCTGTTTCATCATGCTTTTCAATCTATAATAATCTACCAACTTAATATCTCTTCTGTTTCTATATTTAAGCCATGCTTGATGACCACCTGTCCTTATTGCCGGAAATTTCTGAATTTCAAATGTATTTTGCCCTAATTGTGAGAATCCGCTTTTAATACTTTTCTGCAACATGGTAATAATTGTCATAATAACAATTACTGAAAAAATACCAACCACAACTCCCAATATTGTTAAAAATGTTCTTAACAAATTATTTCTAACAGACTGGAAGGCAATTGAAATTAATTTTCCTATTTTCATTATTCATACCTCAAAGCGTCAACGGGATTCATTTTAGCTGCCGTATAAGCAGGCGCTATACCTGAAATAATCCCGGTTAATAATGATACGCCAATAGCTATCACAACTGCACTATATTGGATTGAAGTGGGAATAAATTGGTTAACCAACAAACTAAGTAAAATGGCTGCAATCAGACCGATAATTCCACCTATCGTACAAATGGTAGCTGATTCAAGTAAAAACTGAGCGAGAATTGTCCTCTTTTTTGCACCTATTGCTTTACGTAAACCAATTTCCTTAGTTCTTTCTTTAACCGAAACAAACATAATATTCATAATTCCGATTGCACCTACAAACAATGCTAAGCCGGTAATAAATAACCCTGCAATCTGGATTACTCCTATACGTTTATTATAAGCTTCAATTAACGCCTCTTGCTGATTTATTCCAAAATCATCTTTCTGATTATATGTTAGTCCTCTTACTTTTCTCATTATACCATTGGCTTCAGCTTTAGTATTAATAACCATGGCCGGGCTGGCGGCACGTACATCAATGGAAATGCTCTTATTCCGGTTAGAAGAAAAATATTTAAATACCGTACCAATAGGAATATATACTCTTTGGTCAGGGTTAAAGCTACCTAATAAGAAACTACCCTGTTTATCTAACACCCCTACCACTTTAAAATTAACCGCTCCGATTTTTACATATTTATCCAAAGCGTTTCCATGCGGAAAAAGGTCTTGCGCTACCTTATATCCGAGTACACTAACATTACGGGCACTCTTACTTTCTATTTCGGAATAAAAACGACCTTCTGCAAACGTAAGGTTAGTTGTTTTTATATATTCTGCATTAGAACCGTTAACAAACACATTGTTAACAGTTCGTTGTTTAAACTTTATTGTTTGCAATGTACTTATTGCCGGCGCAATGGCAACCGGCAATTTAGCCAAAGCTTTAAATTTACTATAATCTTCCATAGTAAGATTCCGCCTGTTTCTCATTTCCCACCATGGGACATTAGAAAACCACGTCCATTTGTTAATATACAATACATTTGAGCCCATTGCGCTAATTCCTTTTTGAAAAGAATTATTTATTCCATTTATAGCAGTTGACATAAGAACTACAACTGTTATTCCGATAAATATTCCAAGCATGGTTAATGCCGATCTAATCTTGTTGGCACTGAGGGCTTGTAAAGCAATCAACATGCTCTCTTTAAATTCGAAAGATAAAATAGAAAATTTAGACATATTCATTATCCAAGCAATTTAAGATATTAAAAATTATTAATTAACCTCCGGACGAAGTTTTGTTTTATATCTATGATCAACGGGGTTATCCGATTCAATCAGCCCATCTTTCAATCTGATTATTCGT
>CBFDUR010000451.1:0-2206 GCA_965613005.1 uncultured Ignavibacteriales bacterium | reverse complement strand
TCAAGTTTGTGAAAAGAAATCATGATTTGGTAGTTGCAACGCACGGCAGAGGAATTTTTGTACTTGATAATATTACTCCACTCGAAGAGATGACCAAAAAGGTGGAAAACAGTAAATTTCATTTATTCACAATTCAACCTGCTTACTTCTTCCATTATTGGTATAGAAGAAGTATAAAAAATTTATCAAAATATAAAGCTCCCAATCCACCAAACGGTGCTGAAATAGATTATTTCTTAAAAAACTCAATTAAAACTAAACCAAATAAAAATAAGAAAGGTAAGAAAAAACATCACAACGTTGTGAAAATTCAAATTACTGGTATGAATGGAACTTTTATCGATAGTTTATCAGGCAAATCCCACAAGGGCGTTAATAGAATTGTATGGAATTTAAGGTATCATGGTCCTAAACCGTTAAATGCAGATACTGCTCATGGAAAACATCTAAACAATCATTTTGGTCCAAAAGTGATACCGGGTAAATATAAAGTCAAAGTTACGGCAAATGGTATAACCGAATCTCAAATTGTTGATGTGAAACCAAGTCCAAATTTGAATTATAATATTTCAATAGCAAAGGCACAGCTCGAAGCATCATTAAAACTACGGAATGAGGTTACTGTTTTCAACAGTATGATTAACGGTATTGATAATATAAACTCTCAAATATCAAATATTAAGCGTGCCATTAAAATTACTTACGGTAATAAACCGGATATGAAGAAAGAATTTATGCCTATTTTGAAAAAATCTCATTTCATTGATTCGTTATTAACCAAACTCAAAGACAGTGTATACACTTCAAAAGCTCAAAAAGGTGTAGGCGAAGATGATATTCATTATCTTTCTAATTATTATAGTTGGTTGAGAAGTCTTATGTATTCCGTTTATGGACCGTATAACTCCGCACCACGTAAAGCAGTAAGAGAGCAAATGTCTTATTTGGAAAATCAACTTCACAATTTCATAAATAAGTACAACAATATTTTATCTGTGGATATTCCGGATTATAATAAAATGGCTGAGAAGAGAAAGGTTCCGACAATTTTAGTCGGTAATACGTTAAGTTATTAAGATCAATAATCTACTAATGATAAGCGAGGCGAATCCAAAAAGGTTATGTTAGAGTTTAAAATATGAATATTAACAAAAATCAAAACTCTTCCATAAAAAAATACTTTTCTCGAGAAGACTCATAAATGATTTATAATGACCTTGAAGGTTTTTGAAAAATCTTCAAGGTCGGTTATCTATCAGTTTTATTAAAGCTACTCTTTAAATTAATTTCCTTTTATTTCAAATTTTATTTTAGTGAGCTCTTCCGAAACTCCCCACAATTTTTGGGCAATTCCCATATCCCGGGATAATTTATTCGGTCCAACTTTAACAGGATAGCCGTGCCATTCCTGCCAGCCGGAAGGACCGAAATAATCGCCGTTTTGAGCTTCCGGATCGGTTGCTGCACGTAGTATCGGTAATGCTCCCATTTTTAATGATTGAGCAAAAAATTTATTTAAAAAACGAAATGTTGTACTGTAACGCTGTAAATCGGTTGCCGTCCAGCCCGGATGCGCTGCGGTTACTTTAACATTAGAGCCGGCTTTTTCCAATTGAAATTTCAGAAAGTAAGTAAAATAAAGATTGGCTATTTTACTATCGCCGTAAGCACGCCAAGCTTTATAATTACGCTTTTCCCAGTTAATATCGTCGAAATTGATATTACCGTACTTATGCGCTGTACTGGAAACATTTACTATCCGTGAATTCGGAGTAGTTTGTATTAAATCGAACAGTAAAGCCGTTAACGCGAAATGCCCCAAATGGTTTGTTCCTACCTGAAGTTCGAATCCATCCTTCGTTTTTGAATACGGAGGAATCATTACTCCGGCATTATTTATAAGCATGTGTAATTTGTTGAACTCGCATGTAAAATTCTCAGCGAAATCGCACACCGAATGCAAATCCGCTAAATCCAATAACATTATTTTTATTTCGACATTTGGATTTTGATTTCTGATTTTTTCTTCAGCAGCTTTCCCTTTTCCTAAATTCCGTACAGCCAAAATTACCTTAGCTTTTTTGTTTGCAAGAACTCTTACCGCTTCGCAACCGATTCCGCTACTGGAACCTGTTACAATTACAATTTTTCCTTCTTGCCCGGGTATATTCGTACTATTCCATCTTTCTTTTTGCATGTTATTTTT
>CBFDUR010000450.1:0-2219 GCA_965613005.1 uncultured Ignavibacteriales bacterium | reverse complement strand
AATAATGTAAAACCGGCTGATTATACGAATACGCCGTTTAAATTGAACCTTAATCAAAGTCAAATTTCAGCTTTTAATCAGTATCTCAATAATTCTGCCAATACAGTATTTACCGGTACGGTATCGGTTAATAATATCAGCGGCGGTTCGATACCTAGAGTCATAAAAGTAATAATTGATATTGTTTTTTCAATAAATGCTAAAACATAAATATCTTTTATGATTTTTATAAATCCTTACGGGATAATTTTTCGTAAGGATTTTTTATTATCAAATTTATTTACCGTATTTATTGACGATTTTCTCTATTTTAAATGAGTAATCATTAAACTTAACATTGAAAGAAACTGCATTATATATCCATATTCCTTTTTGTGATCATAAATGTATTTATTGTGATTTTTATTCGATAATTACATCGGATAATATTCAGCCCTATTTAATTGCCTTGAAGAAAGAAATGACATTTTATTCAAAGTATTATGATAATGAACGAATATTTACTACTGTTTATTTCGGCGGAGGTACTCCTTCGTTGATGAAACCCGATTATCTCGGAAAGATTATTCTACAGCTAAAAAAGAATTTCAATATTTCAGAAAATGCCGAAATAACTATGGAAACAAATCCCGGGACAGTGGATAAAGAGAAATTGAAAAATTTTTATGATATTGGTATCAATAGGATCAGTATTGGAATACAATCGTTTCAAGAGGATGAATTAAATTTTTTAACGAGAATTCATAATAAAGATGTTGCAATAAAAACTGTTTATGATGCTCATGACGCAGGCTTTGATAATATAAATATTGATTTAATTTTCAATCTTCCTAAACAAACTAAAGAGAAATGGCTAAGTAATCTCGAAACCGCAGTTTTACTGCCGGTGAATCATATTTCAGCTTACAGCTTGATCTTAGAGCGCGGAACTATTCTTAACAAGATAGTTCTGGACGGTAAATTGGTAATGCAAGATGATGATAATGATGCCGAGTTGTATGAGTTAACTATCGATTTTCTTATTTCACATGGCTATATACAATATGAAGTTTCAAATTTTGCTAAGGAAGGTTTCGAATGTATGCATAATAACGCTTATTGGCGCTACAAAGATTATCTAGGTCTAGGAACCTCTTCCCATTCATTCGTGGACGGTAAACGTTGGTGGAATTATTCGAGTTTAAAAAGATATATTTCTTCAATTGAAAAGAAAGGCAATGCAGAGGCAAATCATGAATTCATTAACGCGCAACAAAAATTGGATGAGTATGTAATGTTGGCTTTAAGAAGTAAAGGTTTGGATATAAATGAATTTAAAAATCTTTTTAATGATAATTGGATAGATGAAAAATATAATTATTTTAAACAATTAACCGAAGAAAATTTAGCCTTCTTTAATGAATCATCAATTTGTTTGACTAAAAAAGGGTATGCTGTTTGTGATGAAATTTTAAGCAAGCTCCTTGCCTGAGGTGAGAATTCACACTTTTAGGACTTGCTTTTTCAATAATGTAATAGATTTTTCAATATAATCTTATTTCATAAATTTTAACGCATCTTAGAAAAAACTCATAAACCATTTAAATGAAATGACAAGAATAAAAATAAAACTTCATTGGCAAATTTTAATCGCTTTGTTATTTGGGGTACTTTACGGTTTATTTTTTACCGAATATGTAAAGTATATAACCTGGATGGGCGATATATTTCTTGAGACTCTCAAGATGATTATTGTTCCACTTATATTAACTTCTATTGTAACCGGGATTGCAAATATTGGGGATGGACAAGACCTCGGTAAAATGGGGTTAAAAACTTTAATCCTGTTTGCCATATTGGTCGGTTTAACCTTTGTTAATATTATTCAACCCGGGGTAGGTGCAAACCTCGGCTTTTCAAAGGAGGTTAAGGGTATCGGTACAGCCTCTAATGGATTCGGTAGTTTTTTATTAAGATTGATTCCTACTAATATTTTCCGTTCTTTGGCAAATGGAGATATGCTTGCAATCATTTTCTTCTCTGTTTTAGTCGGTTTTTTTCTAACTAAATTATCGATGGAATATAAAGATTCACTTTTAAATTTATTTAACGGTGGTTTTGAGTTAATGATGAAAATAACTTCGCTCGTTATTAAATTTGCCCCATTTGGTATATTTGGAATAGTTGCCGGTGTAGTTGCCGAGCAGGCAAGTGATAAAGCAGCATTGATGCAAATTGTT
>CBFDUR010000449.1:0-2223 GCA_965613005.1 uncultured Ignavibacteriales bacterium | reverse complement strand
GTAGCTAAACAATTCAGGTATGTTTTGAGCCTCGTCCAATATTACCTTTGGACCGATGTTATTTAAGAATCCAACAATGTCGGACCTTATCATTTCACGATGGTCGAACCGCTCTAAATTGAAATATTCATATTCGGGAAACGCCGCTTTCAGTAAAGTAGTTTTACCCGACTGACGCGGTCCTGTTATTGAAACAACGGGAAACTTCCCTAGTACTTTTTTTATGTGTTCGGTTAATTTTCGCTTAATCATTTATTATTTTTATGTTATTTTGCAATCTGATTGCAAATTTACATAATTTATTTCTGATAATCAATTCGATATTCTTCTCACGACATTTTACGGTTAATTGCTAACCAAAAATCACAGAACTCTGTAGAAGTTCCAAAATTGTAACTATAAAACGCTTAGAAAAAATGAAAAACTGCGGAGCTGTTTTTTGGTAGAATCGGTGGCGGCAGATAAATATTCATGAATTCGCGGCAAAAGGGAAAGCCAGTAGAGTAGGAAGGAAGGAATACAAATATCCTTACTCCTCCCCCTCGTCAATCCGTACGAGCGGTTTTCCCGCATACGGCTTTCCTGCAAAGTTTGTCATAATTTTACAGCAAGTTGTCATTGGTTCAGTATTTCGCTGGGTCTATTAGTCCGTATTTGTTTACTAATATTTCCATTGCTCGTTGACCATACAAGCGACTTTTCCTTTGACTTTTGCGGTTATAGTACCGATATAAAGAGGTGCTTAAGTAGTGTCTTCTATAAAGTAGCGTTTTTAAGAAACATTTCTGAAATTTTAAGCATCAAATTTTAGATTTAAACAATTTTGAAATTATAAATCCAAATATTAAAAATATTTTTACTTAAAGTTTAAATTCTGTTTAGTTTTCCAGAGCTTTTACATCAAGATATTCGATTTTGGCCATACCTATCTTATAGAATCTTTTTTATCTTTTCATTTCACGCTTTGTCAGCCAAATATTTGTACCGGTTTTATCCGGCTTATGACCAGCCTCGTCATCACTCTTATGTTGTATGCGATTGCACTCCACAGTACTTTTGATTTGTAATGCTCCTTGCCTTTCCAGTTACATACAAACATACCAAAGCCTCTTTTGTAGTTGGATATAACCGCCTCGATTCCACTTCGCCATTTCTTCAGCATTGTTTCCATCTTCTTGCTGCTTGCAATATTTTGAAGGCTGCCTACTACCTTATTGAATACGATATTTACGATTCCTTTGCTTTGTGCATATCTTCTGTTGGCACTGCTCGCATAACCGCCGTCGGTACTTGAATCACGGGGAACTGTTCCGTAATTCTTTATAATTCTGTCCATTGTCCCCTGATATAGTTTCGTATCTGATGGATTGCCTTCTAAAATTTCACAATCCACTAACAAAATTCATTGAATATTTTCATGATGTTTCCTTAACCTTAATTTATTATAAATAATTAAAACATAATTTACCAAATTATCACTTACCTTGTTATTATTTAATCGCTTATAGTTTTGAGACAGACACTAATAAGATTGAAAAAAAACCGTTCCTTAGGAATTCAAAAAGTGATTGATAGTGTACGTAAAAAAATTTTAACGAGAGTGCCCGGAATTCACATTGAGTTTGCACAATTAATGGGTGATCTTATTGGAGATTTGACCGCAGTGCCGCAGCCGATTGAAATTAAAATATTCGGTAATAATTTTAATGAATTGGAAAAACTTTCTAAAAAAGTAAGTACAATAATTACAAATGTTCGCGGTGTTGTAGATGTTTACAACGGTATTACAATTGCCGGGTCTTCCGTGTTAATTAAAGTAAAACCTTTGGTTGCCGGGTTATACGGTTTATCGTCCGACGTTATTTATCGTGAAGTATATTCTGCAATAAATGGTGATGTAGCTTCGAAAGTCCAAAATAAATTGTTTATGACCGGTATTAGAGTAAGGTATCCGTTGGAAAATCGAAAGAATGTAAGTAAAATAAAACGTATCGGAATTTTATCACCAAATGGTGATTACGTTTCTCTAAGTACAGTTGCCGATATTTCAATATTGGAAGGGCAGCCTCAAATTACCCGTGAAAATCTTAAACAAATGATCGCAGTAACCGGGAGAATAAGCGGGCGTGATATGGGCAGTACACTCAATGAACATCAAAATACGATGGAGATAAAATAATCATATAACAAGATTACCACTTCTAAATTAGATCATTAATAATT
>CBFDUR010000448.1:0-2231 GCA_965613005.1 uncultured Ignavibacteriales bacterium | reverse complement strand
GAAAGAATAGCTTTGGGCGGGAATCAAAATTCCATCTCAGACACCGGCGTAGCGACTTCATTAATTTTAGCGGCATCACAAAGCGCATTTTTAAATGTAGCAATTAACTGTGCAGGACTAGCAAATCAGATAGCCGCAAATGAAATATTAAAGAAATCTGAAATTCTTTTCAATGAAATCAAAGATAAATCGGAATTAATTATTTTTAAAATCATTAAACAATTGAGAACTTCATGAAAAAATTATTGACAGTTATTATAGTAGTTTTTCTAGCAACAATTGCATCCGCTCAAACTCAAAATCCTTATCCTTTTACCCCGGCACAAAAAAGGATTGAAGCATTTCAAAAGCGTATGGCAATGAGAAAAACTTCACTTCTCAAAAATGTGAAACTTCGTTCTATAGGTCCCACCATAATGAGTGGACGGGTAGTGGATATTGCAGTCAATCCAAAAGATCCTACCACTTTTTATGTAGCTTATGCAACCGGAGGATTGTGGAAAACTACAGATAATGGGATTTCATTTGAACCATTATTTGATAATGAAACTTCAATAACAATCGGTGCAATTGCGGTCGACTGGAAATATGGAAAAACTATTTGGGTCGGAACGGGGGAAAATAATTCCAGCCGGTCCTCTTATGCAGGTACCGGTTTATATAAAAGTATTGATGGAGGAAAAACATGGCAATCTGCCGGACTACAAGAATCCCAGCACATAGGCAGAATAGTTTTGGATCCTAATGACTCGAATACAGTTTGGGTGGCTGCCATAGGACATCTTTATTCACCAAATAAAGAGCGGGGAGTTTTTAAGACTACCGATGGCGGGAAAACATGGAAGAAAGTTTTATATATTGATGAAAATACAGGTGCTATAGATTTGGCTATTGATCCACAAAATCCGAATGTGCTTTATGCAGCAATGTGGTATAGAATACGAAGAGCATGGAATTTCACCGGCGCAGGGTCAACGTCCGGAATTTATAAAAGTAATGACGGAGGGAATACTTGGTCATTAATCACTACAAAGGTGAGTAATTTTCCAACCGGCAAGGGTGTCGGAAGGATCGGTTTGGCTGTATTTCCGAAAAATCCGGAAATAATTTATGCGGTTCTAGATAATCAATTCCATCGGAAGAAAGAAAAGGGCAAAAAAGAAGAGAAGCTTACCCGTGAAAAAATTCGTAAAATGGACAAGGAGGAGTTCCTGCAAATTAAGAGTAAAGATTTAGTTGCTTTTATGAAAAAAAACGGTTTCCCGAAAAAATATACGGTAAAAAAAATAATGGGAATGGTAAAAGAAAATAAGATTACCCCTAAAGATGTAGCTAATTATTTAGAGGATGCCGAGAAAAAACTCTATAATACTCCGATAATAGGTACACAGATTTACCGTTCGAATAATGGTGGAAAAACTTGGGTAAAGATGAACAAAGGCTACATAAATGACATGTATTATACATACGGTTATTACTTTGGACAGGTAAGAGTTGACCCGGAAAATTATAAAGAGATCTATTTATTGGGTGTGCCGGCTATAATGTCGGAAAACGGTGGTAAATCTTTCAAATCTATTGGAGGCTCAGATGTTCACGGTGATTTTCATGCATTATGGATTGACCCAAATAAAGAGGGGCATTTAATCATTGGAAACGACGGCGGAATCAATATTACTTATAATAACGGTAAAACATGGTTTAAAGCCAATACTCCTGCAGTAGGGCAATTCTACAGCGTTGCAGTCGATATGGAAAAACCATATAATGTTTATGGCGGCATGCAGGACAATGGTGTTTGGTATGGACCTCACACATATACTCCAAATTATAACTGGTACTCAACCGGTCAATATCCATTTAAAAGATTATTAGGCGGGGACGGTATGGATGTACAAGTAGATACAACCGATAACAACCTAATTTACGCAGGTTTTCAATTCGGATATTACT
The DNA here is from genome assembly GCA_965613005.1 of uncultured Ignavibacteriales bacterium. GTDB lineage: Bacteria > Bacteroidota > Ignavibacteria > Ignavibacteriales > Ignavibacteriaceae > CAVVVS01. The sequence goes on along the minus strand of CBFDUR010000448.1, from coordinate 278 downwards.
ACAGGATTAATAAAAAAACACATCGAACGGTATCGGTTAAGCCGGTAAATGACATTGGAAAACCAAATTTACGCTTTAATTGGGAAACTCCTATAAAACTTTCTAGTCATGACAGGAATATATTTTATATAGGTTCCAACATATTATATAGATCACTTGATAAAGGTAATCACTTAATACCTATTTCCGGAGATCTGACAAAAGGAGGCAAATCAGGTAACGTTCCTTTTCACACTTTAACAAGTATAGATGAATCACCTCTAAAATTTGGTTTAATA
>CBFDUR010000447.1:0-2255 GCA_965613005.1 uncultured Ignavibacteriales bacterium | reverse complement strand
CAGAATAGAGTATTAATGGTGGGGCACGTATTCGTGTTTAATGCAGGAATTATGAAGTTAAAAGAATATGTACAGTCAGGAGAAATGGGAAAAATACATTATGCTTATGCAACTCGAACCAATTTAGGCCCATTTCGTTATGACGTTAATGCGCTTTGGGATTTAGCGCCGCATGATATTTCTATTTTTAATTATTTATTACAAAACGAGTAGAGAGGAAATTATGATAGATAGAATCTGCATTATTGAAGGAAATTATTACCGTAGGCTGCTGCCTCTGGTTTTCTTTAGACCGGTTTATGACCTACGATGTGGAATATTAACATTGAGAGAAAAAATAATTCAATATTTTCCGGATATTCCTGTTTCCCTTCACTGTCGCAGTTACATAGCAGACGTACTAAAACAACAAAATCCAAATTTTGAAATTAATGAAATAACAGGTAACAGTTGTCTTTTCATTAATGGCAGAGTATTGGTAAATTCTGAGTTTAAAGATAAAATATCACAAGATGATGAAGACGTTTTATACACAAAAGGAGACGAAATAATTGCTGCAAAAGTATCGGGTAAAAAATTAGAAACACTAAAACACAGGTTGAACGATCTTTTTACACATTCTGATTTTAACGACCTCAAAAGAAAAGAATTGGATGTAAAAATTGTTAGTTATCCTTGGGATTTGGTTAAAAATAATGGGGAACAAATATCGGAAGATTTTAAAACTCTTACAAAAAATATAAAAGGTTCAAAAATTAAAGGAACGGTTTATTCGAATGTATCTCTGTTAAATGAAAGTAATATATTCATTGATGAGGGAGCTAAAATTAGACCTGGAGTGGTTATAGATGCAGAAGAGGGCCCTGTTTATATAGGAAAAAATGCTTTAATATATCCAAATGCAACAATAGAAGGTCCTGCATTTATCGGCAGTAAAAGCAAAATAAAAATTGGAGCAAAAATATATGAAAATACAAGTATCGGTGAGGTATGTAAAGTAGGAGGTGAAGTTGAAGAATCTATAATTCATTCATATTCGAATAAACAGCACGACGGATTTTTAGGCCATGCATATTTAGGAATGTGGGTAAATCTTGGAGCCGATACAAATAACAGTGATTTAAAAAATAATTACGGAAGTGTTAAAGTAGTAATTGATGGGAAACAAGTTGACAGTAAATCAATGTTTGCAGGTTTAACTATGGGTGATCATTCAAAAAGTGCGATAAACACTATGTTCAATACAGGTACGGTAGTGGGTGTTTCCAGCAATATATTCGGGGGAGGTTTTCCCGACAAATATATTCCCTCATTTTCATGGGGCGGCTCTGAATCCATTACTGATTATGATTTGGAAAAAAGTATTGAAGTCGCTCGCAAAGTAATGGCAAGACGCAAAGCCGAGTTGACCGACTTAGATGAAACATTGTTCAGAAAAATATTTGACCTGACTAAGGAAGAAAGAAGAAAACGTTGAATGCCGAATTAATAATTTTGCATAATAAATTTTCTTCAACATTAAAATAATAGATAAAGATAATTTACATTTAATAATTTAACAGGAGGTAAAATGCGCTTAATCATTCAAAAAAATTATGATATGATCTCGAAATGGGCAGCTAATTACGTGGCTCATAGAATTAAAGAATTCAATCCGTCGGAAAATAAAAGATTTGTTCTCGGTCTTCCTACCGGTTCTTCGCCAATAGGTATGTATAAAGAACTTATCGAATTAAATAAAAAGGGTTATGTTTCCTTTAAGAACGTTACCACTATTAATATGGATGAATATGTCGGATTACCGGAAGATCATCCGGAAAGTTATCATTCTTTTATGTGGAATAATTTTTTCAAACATATCGATATCGACAAAAATTATGTGAATATCTTAAACGGCAATGCCAAAAACTTAAACCGTGAATGCGAAGAGTATGAAGAGAAAATTAAAAAAGCCGGTGGAATAGATTTATTTGTCGGAGGCATAGGACCGGACGGTCACATAGCATTTAATGAACCGGGCTCTTCTTTAGGCTCTTTAACTAGAGTTAAAACTCTTACAATGGATACAATAATTGCCAATTCCAGATTTTTTGATGACGATATTAATAAAGTTCCTAAAACAGAAATTGAAAAAGCCGAAAAAATAAGAAGAGAGTATTTTAAATATTAAAATAAATTATCGAGCAAAGTACTATCTACAATATTGGGTAAGGTAATCTTTAAATTTGGTTCCATTTTCATGGCTCTTTTGGCAG
>CBFDUR010000446.1:0-2296 GCA_965613005.1 uncultured Ignavibacteriales bacterium | reverse complement strand
AGCCAGAAAAGATGCACAGGTTATTAAAGCAACTGTACCTTTATCTGAAATGTTTGGATATGCTACTGTCCTAAGGTCAATGACACAAGGACGTGCAATTTATACCATGCAATTTGCACATTATTCTGAGGTCCCTAAATCTATTGCAGAAGAAATAGCTGAAAAATCTTTAGGAAAAAAAATAATAGCAACTGAATAATTAATAAAAAGGAATATTAAAAAGAAATAAAATTGGAGGAGAATTTAGATGGCAAAAGAAAAATTTGACAGAAGTAAACCTCACGTTAATGTAGGTACTATCGGTCACGTAGATCATGGCAAAACTACCTTAACAGCTGCCATCACCATGGCTCTCGCTAAGAAAGGTTTGTCGCAAGTCAGAACATTTGATAGCATTGATAATGCACCGGAAGAAAGAGAAAGAGGAATCACTATTGCTACAGCACATGTAGAGTATTCGACTGAGAATAGACACTACGCTCATGTGGATTGTCCTGGACATGCTGATTATGTAAAGAATATGATTACCGGCGCTGCACAAATGGATGGTGCTATTTTAGTTGTTGCTGCTACTGATGGTCCCATGCCTCAAACAAGAGAGCATATTCTCCTGGCTCGTCAAGTAGGTGTTCCTAGAATAGTAGTTTTTATGAATAAAATTGATATGGTTGATGACCCTGAACTTATTGAATTAGTAGAGGTTGAGTTAAGAGACTTGTTAAATGAATATGAATTCCCGGGCGATGAAATCCCTATTATTAAAGGTTCGGCTTTGCAAGCTCTTGAGGCAGCTTCTAACGATGATGTACCTATAGATGATCCGAGATTACAGTGTATTTGGGATCTAATGAAAGCTGTTGATGAATATATCCCTTTACCGCAAAGAGATACTGATAAACCTTTTCTCATGCCTGTAGAAGATGTTTTTTCTATTACCGGTCGTGGTACCGTTGCTACAGGTAGAGTAGAAAGAGGTCAGGTGAAATTAGGTGAAGAGGTTGAATTAATCGGGTTGGGTTTGCACAAAAAAACAGTAGTTACCGGAATCGAAATGTTCAGGAAAGAATTGGATTCCGCTATAGCAGGCGATAATGCTGGTCTTCTTTTAAGAGGAATAGACAAAAAGGAAATCGAAAGAGGAATGGTTTTGGCAAAATTCGGTTCCATTACTCCTCATAAAATATTTGAAGGGCAGGTTTATATCCTTTCAAAAGAAGAAGGTGGAAGGCATACCCCATTCTTCAATGGATACAGACCGCAGTTCTATTTCAGAACAACAGATGTTACCGGAGTAGCTACGTTGCCTGAGGGAACTGAAATGGTAATGCCCGGAGACGACGTTAAATTAAAAATTGATTTAATCAGTGAAGTTGCTATGGAAGAAGGGCTACGTTTTGCTATCCGTGAAGGCGGTAGAACCGTAGGAGCTGGTGTAGTAGCTAAAATTATTGAATAATTTTTTAAAGCACCTTAAAGGGAGTATAAAAACTCCCTTTTTGTGGTTAAAACATTATAAGGAGATTAATTAAGTGCCTGGACAAAAGATTAGAATTAAATTAAAATCGTACGATCATATTTTGATTGATAAATCTACTGAAAAAATTATTAAAACCGTTAGAAGTACTGGAGCGATAGTATCAGGTCCTATTCCTTTGCCTACTTGTAGAACGGTTTATACGGTGCTTAGGTCTCCGCATGTTGATAAGAAATCTAGAGAACAATTTGAAATCAGAGCGCATAAAAGAATTATTGATATTCATAACTCAAATAATAAAACCGTCGATTCTTTGAGTAAGCTAGATATACCGGCGGGTGTTGATATTGAGATTAAGTTATAATGAATTTTGGAGAGTTAAGATGTCCGGCATAATTGGAAAAAAAATTGGCATGTCTAGTGTGTTTAACACTAAGGGCGAATTAGTCCCGGTTACAGTTATACAGGCAGGCCCTTGTAAAGTAGTTTCTATCAGAACAAAAGAAAAAGATGGTTATGAAGCTTTACGGCTAGGTTATGGAACGAAAAAAGAGAAGAACCTTTCTAAGCCGGTAATAGGTCAGTTTAGTAAAAATAATTTATCTCCTTCGGCTACAATAAAGGAATTTGAATTTTCATCGGTATCGGAATATAATATTGGCGATGAAATCAATGTTAGTCTTTTTAAGGAAGGTGAAAAAATTAAAGTTGATACACGCACCAGTGAGTATGTTGGTAGAGTTAAAGCGTAGAGATAAGTGCCATTTCCGCGGACGAGCCCATGGATGGGCGAAGGTAGAACAATGCAGGAGCAATTGTCGA
>CBFDUR010000445.1:0-2296 GCA_965613005.1 uncultured Ignavibacteriales bacterium | reverse complement strand
TATAAAAGCGGTCAACCTATGCATGCATGCGCGCACCTAATCGCTGTAGAGGTCAAAAGCGGATCGGCTAAACGAACGCGTAACTTTGGCAATGGATAAATCTAAGTGCAATGATAATTCTTGGCGTTGATACCGGGGGAACCTTTACCGATTTTGTACTGTTTCGGGATGCCTGCCTCACGGTCCACAAAGTCCTTTCTACGCCGACCGCTCCCGAGCAAGCAATACTCACGGGTATCTCAGATTTGGGATTAAACGCCATTAGCCAGGATTTATACGTGATACATGGTTCGACCGTTGCGACCAATGCGGTATTGGAAAACAAAGCTTTATCCATCCTTTAGTTCAGCTCTTAATTTTAAAGAATTTTGGAACGCCGGATTACATGACGGGGTTGTCTTTCTAAATGAAGCCGCTGCAATAATTGGGAAATTTAATAAGTCGGTACTATCGGATTTGCCTGTTGATTTAAATAATACAAATAAGTATTTGGTGGTGTTGAAAGATAGCTATCAAGCCGGCGACGGTAAGTTTTTAGATAATGGTTGGATGATGGAATTGCCTCACCCGGTTTCAAAAATTACATGGGATAATTATGCTGCAATATCTCATACAACGGCAAAAGAATTAGGGGTTGACACAAATGATAAGATTAAAATTCAAATTGGCAATAAAACACTCGAGATGCCGGCATTTATACAGCCGGGAGCTGCAGACAAAACCATCACCATAGAAATCGGTTTCGGAAGAACGGTTGTGGGTGTGGTTGGTGAAGATGTCGGCTTTAATATTATACCGCTCATGTCAAAAAATGGGGGCGTTTCACCATGGATTTATAATGCGACGAGTGTGAGTAAAGGAAACGGTTCTTACAAATTAGCTTCGAGCGTTGAACATCACGTATTTGCCGGAGCTGTTGCAAAAAATATTCTTGCAAGAAGAGGAATAGTATATGAAGGCACAGTTAATGAATATAGGAAAAATCCTCACTTTATAATGGTTGCGACGAAAGAAAAAAAAGTTGATCAGATATATCCATCTAATAAAGAATTTTACAAAGGTGTTAAATGGGGAATGGCAATTGATCTAAATAAATGTTTGGGATGTGAAGAATGCGTTATTGCATGTATTTCGGAAAATAATGTTCCGATAGTCGGTAAAGAGCAAGTGGAAGACACAAGAATCATGCACTGGATAAGAATTGACAAATATTACTCAGGTTCCTTTGATGAACCGATAATTAGCACTCAACCTATGCTATGTCAGCAATGTGATGATGCGCCTTGTGAGAATGTATGTCCTGTTGCTGCTACAACCCACAGTCCGGATGGTCTTAATCAGCAAATATATAACAGATGTATTGGTACTAGGTATTGTGAAAATAACTGTCCTTATATGGTAAGAAGATTTAATTTCTTCAATTTCAGAGATCATTTTAAAGATGCATATCAACAAAGCAATCTTTTAAGCCTGGTATATAATCCTCAAGTAACTATTCGATCGCGCGGAGTTATGGAAAAATGTACTTTCTGTATTCAAAGAATTATGGAAGCAAGATCGGATGCAATAAGAGAAGATAGACCGTTAAAAGGCTCGGATGTTAAAACAGCTTGCCAGGTAGCTTGCAATACGGATGCAATTAAGTTTGGTGATATGAACGATAAAGGCGCGGAATTTGTTCAATATAGAAATAATAAGTTAGGATACTATGTGTTAAAAAGTTTGAATGTAATGCCGAATGTTACTTATCTGGCTAAATTGAGAAATACTTATACGGAGGAGGAATCATGATCCTAGATTATTCTAAAGAGGATGTAGTAGTTGAGGGTAATCCGCCCTTAGCGGAATTAGATAGATTGATATCTCATCCTTTAGATACTAAACCTTCTAAAAAATATTTTATTGCCTTGGCTTTTACATCAACTTTAATGTTGATAGGTTTTGTTTTTATAGGAATAACCTTTTATTTCGGAATTGGTGTTTGGGGAAATAACAATACAATTTCCTGGGGTTTTGCTATTACAAACTTCGTGTTTTGGGTTGGTATTGCTCACGCCGGATCTTTTACTTCAGCTATTCTATATTTGTTAAGACAAAGATGGAGAAGTGCTATTGCCCGTATTGCAGAAACGATAACGGTTTTTGCTTTAATTGTTGTGGGACTATTCCCATTAATTCACCTAGGACGTCCCTGGTTAGCCGGATATTTGTTTCCATATCCTAGTGAAATGGGTATTTGGCCAAATTTTCTTTCTCCACTTGTTTGGGATTTTTTTGCAGTTTCTACGTATGCCTT
>CBFDUR010000444.1:0-2317 GCA_965613005.1 uncultured Ignavibacteriales bacterium | reverse complement strand
TTAAATTAAAAGATGAGGGAAATAATAGAGTTAGAGTTTATAATGTTAAAGGTAAATGTGAAACCGAGTTTTATAAAGTTTCTTGCTCGTATGCGAGCGGTTATTCTGCATTTGCATCGTTAACCTATTCATGGCCTCAAGCTCTTACTAAAGCAAAAGCCGCCGACATAATATTACGGAAAAGATTAGAAAATCTAGGATTAACTTTTGATGAAGTCAGAACTGAATTTATAGGATTTAATTCTTGTCATGGTCCGCTTTCAACAATATTAGATGAAGATCAAATCAATGAAATTATGTTAAGAGTTGCCGTACGTTCAAATGATTATTATTCTGTTGAAAGATTTGGAAAAGAAATTGCGCCCTTAATTTTAACCGGACCTCCAAGCGTAACCGGCTTTGCAGGAGGTAGACCCAAACCAAGTGAAGTGGTCGCTTATTGGCCGGCACTAATTCCTAAAAAGTTAGTTAAAACAGAAGTAAAAATAATGGAGTTGTAAATGAAAATCAGATTATTGGATATTGCTCACGGTAGAAGCGGAGACAAAGGGGACGACGCTAATGTTGGAATTATTGCGTATGATGATGAAGGGTTTGAAATTTTAAAAAAATATCTTACAACTGAAAAAGTAAAAGAACATTTTAAAGAAATCTGTCTTGGTAAAGTTGAAAGATATGAACTGCCAAATCTTCGTGCATTAAATTTTATATTGAGGAACACACTCGGCGGAGGCGGTACGGTATCTTTAAAACATGATGCACAAGGTAAAACCCTAGCCGCTGCTTTATTAAGATTAGAGCTTGAGATTTAGTTAATTGTTGTTGGAAATACTTATTATTATTTATTAGTAATTTTGTCTTACATTTTTAACGGATTTTTTAAATAGATTAAAAATAATTAGTGAAAGAGAAATATGTACGAAGAAGAATTAAGAATATTAAACGAATACAAAAAAAGAATTTCTAATTTACGAGGTTATCTTTGACGTCGATAATAAGGAAATAAAAATAAAAGACCTTCAGCATCGGACAACGGAACCTGATTTCTGGAATGATCAATTTGCTGCTCAAAATATGCTTCAAGAAATTAAATCACTTGAGACTTGGGTTGATCTCTGGAAAGAAATTAACTCTAAAGCTAAAAATTTAGATGAATTTATTCAGCTTGCTCAACTCGAGACTGATGAATCTTTTTCGGCTGATATTGAAAAAGAAATTCGTACGTTAAAGAAAGCAGTTGAAGAAACCGAATTCAGAAACATGCTGAGCGGAAAAGATGATGTTAAAAACTGTATCCTGACAATTCATTCGGGAGCCGGCGGTACCGAAGCGCAAGATTGGGCTGAGATGTTGATGAGAATGTATTTAAGGTGGAGTGAAAAAAATAATTTTCAAATGAATATTGTCGATATACTTGAAGGTGAAGGAGCCGGGATCAAAAGCGTTACTATTGTAGTGCTTGGAAAATTTGCTTACGGCTATTTGAAAGCTGAGAACGGTGTTCATAGACTTGTAAGAATTTCTCCTTTTGATGCTAATAGGAGAAGGCATACATCCTTCGCTTCAGTATTTGTTATTCCTGAAGTAGACGACACAATTGAGATAAACATTAATCCGGCTGATTTGAGAATTGATACATATCGTTCGGGTGGAAAAGGAGGGCAAAATGTTAATAAAGTTGAAACGGCAGTTCGCATAACACACATTCCGACCGGAACTGTCGCTGCTTGCCAAAGTGAGCGTTCACAACTTCAGAATAAAACCAACGCCATGAAACTGTTAAAATCAAAATTGTATAAACTGGAAAAAGAGAAGCAGGAAGCGGAGCTTGATGAAGTTGAGAAAAGCAAAATGAAAATTGAGTGGGGTAGTCAAATTCGTTCTTATATATTTCATCCTTATAATATGGTAAAAGATCACCGGACTAATGAAGAAACTTCCGATGTCCAAAGCGTAATGGATGGTGATCTAAATAGATTCATTAAAGCTTTTCTATTAAAATTTGCTCAGAATTAATGTGTTAATATGAAACATCAAAATTCTACCGGAAAGAGTCGGAATGATTTTAAGAACTCATCTACAAAACAAGATTTTTTTGATGGAGTTTATAAAATTGTTGCAGAAATACCCTACGGAAAGGTTACAACTTACGGAGATATAGCAGAAGTTTGCGGATTGCGATCTTCTAATTCTATATTTATAAAATCACAATTTTTATCTTGATAAATATTCGTGAGTCAATTTCAAAAGTCCTAATTATTTAAAAAATGCCGTTTGTCATTTTGAACCGATGTGAATAATCTCATGCTTATTTTTT
>CBFDUR010000443.1:0-2321 GCA_965613005.1 uncultured Ignavibacteriales bacterium | reverse complement strand
TTGTCTTTCCTGTACCGGGTGGACCATACATAGCTATGTTGTGTCCACCAGCAGCCGCTATTTCAAGTCCCCTTTTTGCAGTCTCTTGTCCTCTAATATCTGAAAAATCAGAATCCTTTTTTTCTTTTTTATAATTTATTTTTGTTTTTGGTTGAAGCGGTATTTTTTTGCTAATTTTTTCTTCTTTTGTTAAAACATCTGTAGAAATCGGAACATTAATATGTTCCATCACTTCTTTTAATGTCCTAGCTCCAAAAATTTTTATCCCCTCTACTAAAGCTGCTTCAACAGCATTTTCTTTTGGTAAATAAATTTCTTCATAGCCACTTTTCTTAGCTTTCATTACAAGTGGTAATGCGCCTCTAATAGGTCTTAACGTTCCATCAAGTCCAAGCTCCCCTAAAAAAATCTTTTTTTCTGGATTCCATCAACGAATTTCCAACGGGTCGTGTTTTTATCTTTTAATTTGTGGGCTTCATCCACTAACAATATATCCCAGGAAATTTGCTGAGCTTTATGGTGACGAAATCTTCCTTGTTTACCTTTGAGCATATCGCTTAAAGATTTAAACGGACGATTATTGTCACTTCTAACAACACTTCCTCTGCGTGAATTATCAAATAAAGCATCTACTGCTTCTTGAAGCATTCTTTTTTCGTTTCTTAGTATAACTTCAGGAGCTTTAATATCTATAAGTCTTTTTAAACGATTATTTCTAATAATAACACGTCTATATAAATCATTCAAATCACTCGTGGCAAATCTACCGCCCTCAAGTGGAACAAGAGGTCTTAGTTCAGGTGGAATTACAGGGATATAACTTAACACCATCCATTCAGGTTTATTAATAACCTTCCCTTCTCTTTCTTTGAAAGCTTCAATAACTCTCAATCTTTTTAGAAGGTCGGTTTTCTTCTGCTGTGAGGTTTCACCCTTAAGTTGTTCTCTTAACTCCTTTGATAATTCTTCTATATTAGTATTTTTTAAAATTTCCCTGACGGCTTCTCCACCGATTTTTGCAAAGAATTTTTTTGGATCGGTATCTATCAGTTTTTCATTTCCTGCCGGAAGTGAATTAAGAACCTCAAAGTATTGATCTTCGGAAATTAAATCTAATCTGCTTAAACCTGTTGGACCAGGGTTGAGTACAACATAGGATTCATAATAAATTATTTTCTCTAATTCCTTAAGACTAAGTCCGATAATATTTCCAATTTTGGATGGTTGCGATCTAAAAAACCAAATATGAACAATGGGCACTGCCAGTGCAATATGCCCCATTCTTTCACGCCGTACGCTCTTCTGTGTAACTTCAACCCCGCATCTATCACAAATAATTCCTTTATAACGAATTCGTTTATATTTTCCACAAAAACATTCCCAATCACGGGTTGGACCGAATATTTTTTCACAAAAGAGGCCGTCTTTTTCAGGTCTAAAAGATCTATAATTAATAGTTTCCGGTTTAGTTACTTCACCATGTGATCTGGATAATATATCATCGGGGCTAGCTAAACCGATAGTAATACTACTAATATTACGCATTGCATTTTCTTGAATTCTAAATGGCATTTTTAATCTCCTTATTTCTAAGTGAAAATTATTATCTGCATTATGCAGAAAAGTTCTTGTAATGCTAGTTTATTTTAATATCGAGCCCAAGGCCTTGAAGTTCTTTAATTAGCACATTGAACGATTCAGGAATATTAGGTTCCTGTAAGTTTTCACCTTTAACAATTGCTTCATAAACTTTAGCTCTACCAGCTACATCATCGCTTTTAACAGTAAGGATTTCTTGGAGGATATGAGCAGCTCCGTAACCTTCAAGTGCCCAAACTTCCATTTCACCAAATCTTTGACCACCGAATTGAGCTTTACCGCCTAACGGTTGTTGAGTAATAAGAGAATATGGTCCAATTGATCGCGCATGAATTTTATCATCCACCAAATGACCCAACTTAAGCATATAGATATAACCGCATGTTACTTCTTGGTGTAATTGTTCACCGCTCCTCCCATCAAAAAGGATTGTTTTACTACCCCTTTCAATTCCTGCCTTGTCCAACCATTCATCGACATCTTCAATTTTAGCACCGTCAAAAATCGGAGTAGCAAATTTTACTCCCAATTTTTTACCGGCCCAACCTAGCGCCGTTTCATATAACTGCCCAAGGTTCATTCGGGAAGGTACACCGAGAGGATTGAGAACTATGTCGACAGGTGTCCCGTCAGGTAAAAACGGCATATCTTCAATAGGAACAATTTTGGCGACCACACCTTTATTACCATGCCGCCCAGCCATTTTATCTCCAACGGAAAGT
>CBFDUR010000442.1:0-2331 GCA_965613005.1 uncultured Ignavibacteriales bacterium | reverse complement strand
GATGCGCCAATTGCATTTCAAGAATTTATGATAATGCCAGTAAAGGCTAAAAATTTTACGCATGCCATGAAAATGGGAAGTGAAATATTTCATAATTTAAAGAAAATTTTACACGATAGAAATCTAAATACTTCTGTTGGTGATGAAGGTGGTTTTGCACCAACTTTAAATGGAACAGAAGATGCTTTAGAAACTATTGCAACTGCTGTAGCCCGCATTCGCTCCGGAATGGCAGATTGTATTATTGCCGGAGGTACGGAATCTATGTCTATGGTTCCGATAACAGGCTGGAAACTTGCACCTAATTATAAAATAGCAAAAGAACACCCGGAGTATTATTTAAGCATGGGATTAACTGCCGAAGAGGTTACGAGGGATTATAAAATCTCCAGGCAAGAGCAAGATGAATTTTCTTATCACTCTCACATGAAGGCGCTGAATGCAATTAAAAACGGTTATTTTAAAGAGCAAATTGTGCCTATCGAGGTTGAAGAAACTTATCTTGAAAATGGGAAAAGAAAAGTTAGAAAATTTATTGTCGATACAGATGAAGGACCAAGACCGGATACTTCTCTTGAAGCTCTCGGTAAGTTAAAACCCGTTTTTGCAGCCAATGGAACTGTTACCGCCGGTAATTCTTCACAAACGTCTGATGGAGCTGCGTTTGTTGTTGTTATGGCGGAAGAGATGGTAAAGGAATTAGATTTAACCCCAATAGCCCGGTTAATATCTTATGCATTAGCCGGTGTAAACCCTAGAATAATGGGGATTGGACCGGTTGTAGCAGTGCCAAAAGCATTGAAAAAAGCCGGAATGAAATTGGACGATATTGATTTAATTGAATTGAATGAGGCATTTGCAGCTCAATCGTTAGCGGTTGTTAATGAGCTGGGAATCAACCAAAAAATCTTAAATGTTAACGGCGGAGCAATTGCTCTCGGTCATCCATTGGGATGTACAGGCGCTAAATTAACCATTCAAATATTGAATGAATTAAAAAGAAGAAATAAAAAATATGGAATGGTAACGGCTTGCGTCGGTGGTGGTCAGGGTGTTGCCGCTATTTATGAGGTTCTTAATTAATTGGAATGTAAATCAAAAGTTTGATAATAAATTAAGGTGTAAAAATCATGGCTGTGGAAATTAAAAAATCGAATGTCCTTAAAGGAGGGGAATTCCTTACGAAAGAAACCGACCCTCAATTGGTGTATATACCTGAAGATATTACGGAAGAACAGAAAATGATGTCCGGTGTAGCCAGGGAATTTGTAGAGAAAGAAATATTACCCAAACTGGATGCTATCGATCATCAAGAAGAGGGTTTAACCGTAAGCCTTCTCGAAAAAGCAGGTGAAGTTGGATTGCTCGGTACCGCAATTCCTGAAGAATATGGAGGAATTGGAGAAGACTTTAATACGAATACATTCCTTTCGATGGAAATGGGTTCCAGTCATTCTTTCGGCGTATCCTTTGCCGCACATACCGGAATCGGTACTCTACCAATCCTATATTATGGAACTGAAGAACAAAAGAAAAAATATCTTCCAAAGTTTGCATCCGGCGAATGGAAAGCCGCTTATTGTTTAACAGAGCCTACTTCAGGTTCGGATGCTTTATCGGCAAAGACTACTGCAAAATTATCGGAGGATGGTAATTATTATATTTTGAATGGACAAAAGATGTGGATTACCAACGGAGGATTAGCTGATATTCTAATTACTTTCGCTCAAGTCGACGGCGATAAGTTTACCTGTTTTATAATAGATACAAAATCGGAGGGTTTTACACGCGGCAAAGAGGAAAATAAAATGGGAATTAAAGGGTCATCTACACGCGCTCTTTTTTTAGATAATGTAAAAGTCCCAAAAGAAAACGTGCTTGGAGAAATAGGTAAGGGGCATTATGTAGCATTCAATATTTTGAATATCGGTAGATTTAAATTGTGTGCTATGACTACCGGAGGTGCAAAGCGAATTATTACCGTTGCAATTAATTATGCTAATGAGCGAAAACAATTCGGAAAATTGATTTCCTGTTTCGGAGCAATTAAATATAAACTGGCTGAGCAAGCAATAAGAATATTTGTTTCCGAATCGGCTACATTGAGAACAAGCGGATTGATTAATGATAAGGTGAATGAATTGTTAGAGTCGGGCTCTCCTTACAATGAAGCGGTGGTGAAAGCTGCCGAAGAATACGCTATTGAATCGGCAATGCTGAAAGTATTTGGTTCCGAAATCCTCGACTATGTAGTTGATGAAACTGTTCAAATATTCGGCGGTTATGGTTTTTCGGAAGAATATCCTGCCGCCAGGGCTTATCGCGATTCAA
>CBFDUR010000441.1:0-2339 GCA_965613005.1 uncultured Ignavibacteriales bacterium | reverse complement strand
AGATGGTAAAGAAAAAAGTTGCACTAATAACGGGCGTTACAGGTCAGGATGGTTCTTACCTTGCTGAATTATTATTAGAAAAAGGTTATGAAGTTCATGGTATTATCAGAAGAAGCAGTTCTTTTAATACCGCTAGAATTGACCATCTTTATAATAATAACGAAATATTAAACAAAACATTATTCTTACATTACGGCGATTTGGTTGATACGAGCAATTTGAATCGACTTCTGGAAAAGATTGAACCTGATGAGATTTATAACTTAGGCGCTCAAAGTCATGTTAAAGTTTCTTTCGAGGTGCCCGATTATACGGCTCAGGTAGATGGTTTGGGAACGCTCAGGTTTTTAGATGCAATCAGAGAGGTTGGACTCAGACAGGTAAAATTCTATCAGGCATCCACTAGTGAGCTTTTTGGGAAAGTTCAAGAAATCCCCCAGACGGAGAAAACTCTTTTTTACCCCCGTTCTCCTTACGGAGTTGCAAAGCTCTACGGTTATTGGATCATCGTCAATTATAGAGAAGCTTATAATATCTTTGCGAGTAATGGTATCTTATTCAATCATGAATCACCACGTAGAGGAGAAACTTTTGTTACCAGAAAAATTACTAGAGCGGCATCACGGATAGCAATTGATTTGCAAAGTAAATTATTTCTTGGAAATCTTAATGCAAAAAGAGACTGGGGTTATGCCCCTGAATATTGCGAAGGAATGTGGAGAATGCTGCAACAAGAAAAAGCGGAAGATTTTCTGCTGGCAACCGGTGAAAATCATACAGTGCGTGAATTTACTGAGAAAACATTTGCTGAACTAGGTATTGAATTAGAATGGAACAGTGAAAATGAAAATGAAAAAGGAAGCATAAAAAAGATTGATTTGGATAAAGCTAAAGCGTTAATACAGTACGATGAAAACTCCAAAGATAATAGATTTGAATTTTCCGAACGGTTAAAACCAGGGGATATTGTAGTAGAAGTGAATCCCAATTACTATCGACCTACCGAAGTTGATTTATTGATTGGTAACCCTGCAAAAGCAGAAAAATTATTAGGCTGGAAAGCTCAAACAAAGTTTGATGAGCTTGTTAAGGTGATGATAAAAGCTGATATGGAAAAAGTCTTGAGAAGAGGTTATTAACAAAGTTGCTCTAAAACTTACAGCCATAAGTTGGAATAAAGCTGTCTTCAATGTGCCGTACATAATTTTAAAGGAACGAAGTGATAGAAGAAAATTATTTAAACATCAAATTTTTCCTCCTCGCAGTAGTCGTAATAACAAGAGAAATGTAAATATGAGAATCTTCACTTGGGTCGGAATGACAGGAAAAAATTAAGTTCTTTAAGGTTTTCTTTCAATGTAAAGCTAAAAAGTCCATCTTTGAAATGGCGAATAATCGAATATACTGATAATATAAGTTCGGATATAATAAGTAAAAAAGTATCTTTAAAAAGAGTTGAATCGGTTCCAAATCATTTTTTATCTCAAGGCTTTAAGCAAGATAGATTTCAAGTTGTGTTGGTATGGGGAAATCTAATCCGGTTGTTACCAAGGAAGCCGGAAGAGCTAAAAATAGAAAAGTCGAAATTATAAGAATAAAATAACAGGGGCGATTTATCAATCGCATTATGTTTCCAATCCAAAAAGAGAGGTTAAAATGTTTGATGAAAATTATAAATTTACCTGTGTTGAAAGATTTCTGAAGTATGTAAAATATGATACACAATCCAATGAAGAATCAACTTCGTTTCCTTCTACGAAAAAACAAAAAAATCTATCTAAAGATTTAGCGGTAGAGCTAAAAAATATTGGCTTGAATGATGCTGATATGGATGAATGGGGATATGTAACGGCTACCTTACCTTCTAATTCTGAAAAAGACGTCCCTCCAATTGGATTTATTGCACATGTTGATACTTCTCCAGCAGTGACGGGGACTAATGTGAAGCCGGTTATTCATAAAAACTACCGGGGCGGGGATATTCAGCTTACCGATGATCCTTCTCAAATCATCAAATTCAGTGAGAATCCGGTTCTAGCAAATATGATTGGGTATGATATTATTACTTCTGATGGAAGTACATTATTGGGTTCCGACAATAAAGCCGGCGTGGCTGAGATTGTGGATGCGGTAAATTATCTTATAAATCATCATGAATTAAAACATGGAACTATTAAAATATGTTTTACCCCCGATGAAGAAGTGGGAAGAGGTACTGAAAAATTCGATGTCAAAAAATTCGGAGCAAAGTTTGCCTATACCGTTGACGGGCAAAACAGGGGAGAAGTGGAAACGGAAACTTTTAGTGCTGATTTCGTGATGATTAAATTTCACGGGAA
>CBFDUR010000440.1:0-2341 GCA_965613005.1 uncultured Ignavibacteriales bacterium | reverse complement strand
GAATAAATAACTGTTATTTAGGAGTTGTAATTCGATAACTTATTTTATTCCACTCCCTTAATCGATAACAGGTAGTAAAATAAATGATTTTGAAATATAATTGCAATACACTATAAAAACCGAAACAGCTTAATTTACGATAAGTCAGGAGTTCTGAACATTATATTAATTACATGAAATGATTTTTACTGTACATTTTTAAATCCGGTAATTTGCTCACGATTTTTTGGTAATGGTCCCTCACATTTGGGGGATATGGAAAATATTTTACCGGGGTTAAGAATATTATTCTCATCAATAACGGATTTAATTTTCTTCATCATATCCAAGGCAGGGATACCGGCAACCTGTTCTAAAAATTGTTTTTTTGCTAATCCGGTACCGTGCTCACCGGTAATAGTTCCTCCGAGTTTTATAGCTTCGTTAAAGATAAAATCAAAAGTTTTGTGTGCTCTTTGAATTTCATTATTATCTCTTTCATCTGTTAAACATGTGGGATGAAGATTTCCATCGCCGGCATGGCCAAAATTCCCAATTGTAACGTTAAATTTTTTTGCCGCCTCTGTAACCTTCTCAATCATAATAGGAAGCTCACTTCTCGGTACAGTTGCATCTTCCAAAATTGTAGTAGGACGAACCCTTGCTAAGGCGCTAAAAGCACTTCTCCGGGCAGATTTTAGTAATAGCGATTCACTCTCATTTGCTGCTTTCCTGATAAAAGAAGCATTGTTCATTTTTAAAATATTCATAATTGTTTCGGAGTCTTCTTCAACTATGCTCCCTCGCCCGTCCACTTCAATTAACAAAATTGCTTCGCTATTTCTCGTTAATCCTATTTTCGCATAATCCTCAACACAATTGATTGTTGTATTATCTAAAAATTCCATCATACTTGGAATAATATGTGCCGCGACTATATCCGCAACAGATTTTGCACTGTTTGATAATTTATCGAAGTATGCCAGCATAGTAATTGAATTAACCGGTTTAGGAATTAATTTAAGCAGTATTTTTGTAATTATTCCCAGAGTTCCTTCGCTTCCGACGATAAAATCTCTTAAATTATATCCGGCAACATCTTTAACATTTTTACCGCCGGTTTTTAATAAGTCACCGTTAGGTAGAAACATTTCCGTACCAAGTACATAATTTTTAGTAACGCCGTATTTTAGCCCTCTTAAACCACCTGAATTATTTGCAACGTTTCCACCGAGAGTACATACATTCATACTGCCTGGATCAGGAGGATAAAATAATCCGATTTTTTCCACCTCCTTTTGAAGCTGAGCCGTTACAACACCGGGTTGAACGGTAGCCGTTAAATTCTTAGTGTCAATTTCAAGAATTTTGTTCCATTTTGTCATAACCATAACAAGACAGTTTTCAACGGGAATCGAACCGCCGCTTAATCCGGTTCCGGCTCCTCTCGGCACTATGTTAAAATGCTCTTCGTTTGCTAATATTAATATTCTTGAAATTTGTGTTTCATTTTCCGGAAAGACTATCGCCTCCGGTAAATGATGATATAGCGCAGTTGCATCATACGAATAAGATAATTTATCTTCTTCTAAATCGGTAAAGTTTTTTACACCGACAATACTTTTAATTTTTTCTTTGGCTGTATTGTTCATTTCCAACCTGATAAAAAAAATCGGATTATTTGTTACTTAATGTACAAAGATTTTTTATTATAGATAAATCATATTTTATAATTAACTTTAGGGAGTGAAATAGAATAACTTGCATATAATACAAGAATAAATAACTGTTATTAACTTATATGTAAGATGGATAAAATACTATTTATTCTTTACTACTTGTTTCAGAATTCAAATACTATCTTTAGAACAATTAATATTAATAATAAAGAAAATATTTTTTTAACGGTTTTACTTTGTGCTTTCAACACAATTTTAACACCGAAAAAAGCTCCTAAAGCCGCACCTAAGCCTAGAGGAATTGCAGCTAGAAGGTAAACATAACCTATTTGTCCATTAGCTATAATTCCTTGAGGCTTTTGAAATAAATAAGAAAGTGCAGCTGAAATAGTTGTAAAAGCAACTATAACTGCCGAAGTACCAATTGCCCTTTTGATATCAAGCTCAGTAAAATAAAAAAGAATCGGAACAAAAATAACACCGCCACCTACCCCTGCAAAGGCAGCAACCGCTCCGGCAAATAATCCGAATAAAATTAAAAATAAGTTGTTTATAGATTTAACATGTTTTTTACTAGTATCTCCGGTTTCAAATAACATTTTTAACGCTACCAGAATAATGACCACGGCAAAAATCAATTTCAGGACAAAAGGATTTATTTGAACAACAAAATAGGTACTTAT
>CBFDUR010000439.1:0-2342 GCA_965613005.1 uncultured Ignavibacteriales bacterium | reverse complement strand
ATGCTAGTAAGAAAACTTTAAATCTTTTATATTTAGAAATAGAAAATCTATCGATAACAACGGCTGTATAGCGCAATTACTTGCCTGCCGGCAGGAGAACGCGCCATAGCCAAAACGTTGGGATAATTTAATAAATTTCCTTTCTAAGCAAAATGGAAAATTCTTCGTCGCTCCGTTTCTTAAAATGACTGTAAAATTACTTTGAAAGCAACTTCAATCCAGTTAGAAATTCTCAAATCTTGGAGATTTCGGGAACCCGATTCTTCAATATTTCAGAATCCTGAACTCTTTCTAAAGGAAGAAATTTTGATCCATTGAAATAAGAAATTCACTTTCTCCGGTGGTGGTAATTGACTTTCTTAACCCCGGTGAAATAAGTGATATTTCTTTTTCCTGAGTTAGATAAAATTCATTGATGATTGATAAGAAATGCCTTAATTTTATTCTTATAAATAAATATAATGTTCACAAATACAGGCAAGAAAAATTAATTCTCTTTTTGGTATAAACGAATAATATAGATAATTACAAATTACCGGTTAAAAAATGAATAAAATAAAGAAGAAAGGTGTTAAAAGTTATGTCAAATGCATATTTTAAAGTGCCTCAACCAATAAACGAACCCGTTCAAACCTATAAACCGAGTAGCCCGGAACGTTTAGCATTAAAAAAACGTCTGATTGAACTCCAATCGAAACAAGTTGAAATTCCATTAATTATTGGCGGAAAAGAGATAAAGACAGGCAATACTGCTGAAATCCATAAACCACATGATCATTCAAAAGTATTGGGAATTTATCATAAAGCCGGTACAAAAGAAGTTAATATGGCAATCGAAGCGGCACTGAAAGCCAGGAAAACCTGGTCTGAAATGCCTTGGGAACATCGAGTCGGCATTTTTCAAAAAGCAGCCGAATTACTTTCAGGTCTTTGGCGTTGTACAATAAATGCGGCTACAATGTTGGGACAATCAAAAACAGTTCATCAAGCTGAAATCGACGGCGTATGTGAATTGATAGATTTTTGGAGATTTAATACGTACTTCATGGTTCAATTAATGTCTCAACAACCTTATTCTCCTAAGGGGATGTGGAATCGCCAAGAATATCGACCTCTCGAAGGCTTTGTATTTGCCGTAACACCGTTTAATTTTACATCAATAGCAGGTAATTTACCCACCGCACCTGCTATGGTAGGCAACGTTGTTATTTGGAAACCGGCGTCGAGTGCAGTTTATTCTGCATATTATTTAATGAAATTATGGGAAGAAGCCGGGTTGCCCGGCGGCGTTATAAATTTTCTACCGGGCTCAGGTGGAGAAGTCGGCAACCCTGTTTTCGCCAGTCCGGATTTGGCAGGTGTTCATTTTACCGGTTCTACTGCGGTCTTTCAGGGAATGTGGAAAATTATAGGCGAAAATATTCATAAAGCTAAATATTATCCCCGGATTGTGGGCGAGACCGGTGGAAAAAATTTCATTTTTGTCCATAATTCTGCCGATATTGACGCTCTCATAGTTGCAGTTATCCGGGCTGCATTTGAATATCAAGGTCAGAAATGTTCCGCCGCTTCACGTATGTATATACCTAAATCAAAATGGGATGAATTCAAGGATAAATATATCGAAGAGGTTAAAAAAATTAAGGTAGGCGATGTTGAAAATTTTTCAAATTTTATGGGTGCCGTAATAGATAAATCTGCATTCGATAATATTACAACTTATATCAATTTTGCAGCAAAATCAGATGAGGCGGAGTTTATTACAGGAGGTGGTTATGATGATTCAAAAGGTTATTTTATCGAACCAACTACTATCATAACTACTAATCCAAAATTCAAAACTATGCAAGAAGAGATCTTCGGACCGGTTATTACAATATTCGTTTACGATGACGACAAATTTGAAGTAACGTTGGAACTGTGTGATTCAACTTCACCTTACGCATTAACCGGTGCCGTATGGGCTCAGGACAGGGAAGCACTTATTAAGATGACGGATAAATTAAGAAACGCTGCAGGTAACTTTTATTTAAATGATAAACCAACTGCTGCGGTTGTGGGACAACAGCCCTTCGGCGGAAGCCGTGCTTCAGGAACAAATGATAAAGCCGGTAGCTCAATGAATATTTTGCGTTGGATGTCGGTCAGGACTATTAAAGAAACTTTTGTCCCGCCTAAGGATTGGCGCTATCCACACATGGATAGTGAATAATGACAAACTTTCATTTCAGGGAAAAGCAGTGCTTTGTTTTTCCCCTATAAAATTATTCATTGAGTACAATCTAATTTGTCTTGGAAAAAATGTCTATGGGGTTGGATAGAACAACTTATCCCATCCCCTA
>CBFDUR010000438.1:0-2354 GCA_965613005.1 uncultured Ignavibacteriales bacterium | reverse complement strand
CCCGAAAATCTCGAGGCCCCCTGCATCGGGAGCCATCCGCCCAGCAACCAAGCCAAGAAAAGTTGACTTACCCGCTCCGTTCGGTCCCAGCAAACCTACTATCTCTCCTTGCCTAAAATGAATGGTAATTCCTTTCACAGCATCTTTTTTCTTATAACTTTTTGAAATATTTTTTGCTAATAATCTATGCATTTGAATAATATTGCTTATCTAAATACGCTAATTAATAATAGAGCCGACCACATAAAAAAACTCCTATCACCCGATAATTATCGAATGGTAGGAGTTATTATTTACCTTTTTAATCGGTATATTTATCAGACGAACTCCATCGTCTTTTTTTATATATTCTACTTTTATTTTTATATTGAAATATTAATTGTCTGATAAATTGTATTTATTCCTTAATTCAAATTTTCATTATTAACCGGTTAAATATTTTACTTTTATAAGTACATTTTAAAGAATTTTTACAATATATTAAAGGCTAAAAAGATTCTTTGACAATAGAGTTTATCAAATTTATTGCCGTTGTTGATTAAACAGACATATTATTAAAAAGTATGAGCTGCTGGAGAAAATGTTTTTTTACGAAAATCGTTATGATTAAAAGTATAGAACAATTCGGTAAAAAAGCTATCACTAATATCGGAATCTTAAAATAACGGTTGTTATTCCACCCCTTAAACATAGAAATTCTATCGAGTTCAGTAGTAATCAAACATACTACAATTTTTCTGCATTTCATTAAATTCGGTAATAGTGATATATTTGTGAGCAAGCATAAAAACTATATTGTCTTCACGGAATATATGAAGCCGTAGCAATTCTATTAGATCTCTTCCTTGATTAAGGGCTGCATCTAAAGTCAATTCCCTGGATCTAGCGTCAGGTAATCTGACTACCAATCCGAGAAAGTTAAAAGTAACGGAAGCTAACTGCATTACCTTAATATGATCATCCTCCAATAAATCGACAGCAGTTTTTATATAATCGCCTGATCCATGTTCGCCTCTTTCCTTTAGTCTTTTTTCCAATAAAGGGAAAAGAAGTTTTTCTTCCTTCAAATTATGTTTAACTATTTTATCATCCAAGAAGTGAAAAAAAATTTTTAGCCCGCTATCGAATTCAGATTTAATTCCTTCCGATTGAATTCTTCTTAAAATTTCTTCAAAAGAATTAATTGCTTTGATACTTTCATTATGTTCATCAATTAATTTTTGAAGAAAAGGATGTAAATTTTCATAAGGTTGATTTTCAACGTTTGCCGGTGAATAAGCATCAGGCGGATTCATTGGTGATGATTCATTCCGATATTCATCCTGTTCAACAGATCTTTTCAACGGATCAATTTTTGAAATGTCTTTTAATCGCAAAATTTTCGACCTTTCTTTTATTATAATTTTCCAAACTTCTTTTTCAATACTATAGCTATAACTATACAAATAATCGCAAAAATAACATACACAATAAATCCCGCAGCATAACCGCTTTGACCGTATTTATCCGCGAAAAAACCGAGAAGCGGTGGAACTACAAAACCACCAAAAGCGCCTATGCCGCCGACCCATCCTGAAGCTCCGCCGACCGCTTCAGGAACATATTTTGCAACTAATTTAAAAACCGCAGCATTTGCTATACCCATTCCTGTACCAATTATTAATTCACCTAATAACGAAATAATAAACGTTGAGGAGAACATAATAATTAATGCGCCGATACCGACTAAAACAAAACTGGCAATTGCGACCTTTTCTCCGCCTTTCCTATCACTCAGATGACCGCCATATACTCTAACAAAAGAAGCCAACAAAGAAAACCCAACACCTCCCAATAAAGCAGCCGTTTTTAAATCAAAATTATAATAATGAAGCCAATAAGACGGGAACCACACGGTAAGAGCTAAAAAACCACCGAATGAAGTGAAGTACAAAAATACAAGTGCCCATGTTCTTCCTATTCTGGCAGATTGTTTTAAAGCATCTACCAATTTACCGGAAGGAATAAGTTCTTCTCCCAATTCTTTTGCAATCTATATCGATTCTTCTCTTGTTTTACCTTTGTGTATCAATTGGAAATAATATGCATCTTTAGAAATGATCAAGTAAATTATTAAGCCGATAATTAGAAAGATAGTCCATGCAAGATAAGAACCGGCTAGTCCAAATGTTACTAGAGCGACGGGAAGCAATACTGTAAAAATACCGGGAGCCGTATTGCCTAGACCTGCATAAGTACCCAGGGCAATCCCTTGTTTATTTAAAGGAAACCAATATGATGTTTGAGGGATACCTACCGAAAAAGTTGCCACTCCGCTACCGGAAAGTAATCCCAGAAAAAAAATCAAAGGGTAA
>CBFDUR010000437.1:0-2354 GCA_965613005.1 uncultured Ignavibacteriales bacterium | reverse complement strand
GCTTCATTGATAACCTTTTCAGCTTGTTTTTTGCTATCATCTATTATTTGTTCCTTCATCTTTTCAGCATATTCACGGCTTTGATTGATTATTTTTTTCGCTTCTAGTTCGGCTTTAGCCAAATTCACTTGGTTTTCATCCAAAATTCTTTGAGCATCCGCCTTGGCATTTTCAGCCTTCTCCAAAGATTCCTTAATAGCGGACTCTCGCTGATCTAATGCAGTCAAAATAGGCTTCCAAGCGAATTTTTTAAGCACTATCAAGAGGAAAATAAAAGTTACAATCGTCCAGAATATAACTCCCGGGTCAACATCAATTATGCTTCCCCCTCCTCCTTCAGATGCCATAGCTATTATCGATAAACTTAAACCAGTCAGCATAATATTTTTCCTAAATTATTTATTGTTTACAACAATAAGCAAATCTCATAAAACAAGATTCTATTAAGCACCCTTAAAAGCAAGTAAAATACTAATAACTAATCCGAAAAAAGCAATACCTTCGATTAACGCTGCAGCAATAATCATTGCAGTTCGAATTGGTGCAATAGCTTCAGGTTGTCTTCCCATAGCTTCCATAGCACGTCCAGCTAATATACCGATTCCTAAACCGGCTCCAATTGCTCCAAGACCGGCACCTAACCAACCTAGGTCCATAATTTTCTCCTTTGTGTTTTTAAATTTGTCAATTAAAAGTTAGTGTTCCATGTTTTTAGCCATTCCTATAAATAAGGAAGTCAGCATTACAAATATATAAGCTTGAATTATCGCCACCAATATTTCAAGCAATTCTATAAACAAAGTAAAACCTACCGATACAGGCGAAACGTATATTGTATGCATAATAAAAATTAAGCCGAGTAATGAATATATCACTATATGTCCGGCAATCATATTCGCAAAAAGACGTATACATAATGCAAATGGTTTTGTAAACAAACCTAAGATTTCCAGCGGTATAATAATTATTACTATCCAACTTGGCATTCCTTTAGGGACCAATCCTTTGAAATAGTTTACCAATCCGTAACTTTTTATACCACTATACTGTATTACTACAAAAGAAATAATGGCTAGTGAGGCTGTTACGGCAATATTCCCTGTCGGAACAATTAAATTAGGGACCGGCACTAAACCGAACAGATTATTAAACAAAACAAAAAAGAACAATGTCAACATGTAAGGCATGTAAGTTTCATATCCTTTTCCAATCGAAGGCTTTACGATCTCGTCCCTGACAAATTCGATAAGGATTTCAAAAAGATTACCCATGCCTTTGGGAACAAGGGATTTTTTGTAACCTCTTGCGACTATTATGCTTATTACTATCAGCAAAGCAGCGACAACCCAAATAATAAAAATATCACGCGTTATGGAAATATCAATGCCGAATAATTGCATTTGTGGTAATTCTAAATTACCTAACGGCCCGAAATTAATATATTTTGCATCAAGTACATGATGCATTATCCAACTTGGATCTTGATTTTTATTCACAGTTTGAGCAACTGTGTCTGCTATCACTTTCCCTGTCTCAGATAAAAGCATAATTAAAGTTTAATCTCTAATAATGTTTAGGTATAAAATTTCAAAGATTAGATAAAAGCCATAAAAAATTAAGATTGAAAATATAAAACTTATCCTATTGATTTCCAAAAAACTTAATGAGATAATTACTAATACAATAAGTATGAAAAAACGAATCCCCATCACCCAAAAATAAATTTTAATAAAAGAACCGACATTTCTCTTTAGAGCGCTTTTTACCGAAATTACATTAAGAACAAAGTTTAATGTAGTAATAACTGCCGCAATTAGAAAGGATTTGAGTATAATTGCCGGAATCCGATTGAGTGAAAACAATTCAATTAAAATCGACACTACTGCAGCCGAAATTACGAAGCACAAAAATAACAATTTATTTTCATATTTCATTTATCGGACTTTAAGATGGTTTTTATAAAATTATATAAACCCAATGCAACACCTAAAAATGAAAAAATGATAATAAAAAGAGGATAGGTATCAAACTTTTTATCTAACCATACACCAATATAAATCATCACAACAACCGTAGCGGCAAGCTGCATACCCAGTCCCAAATAACTCACCCATCCTCGATCGGAATAGTCTTTTCCGTTCCCCTTTTTATATAAGGAATTCATTTGAACTATTTCTCAAAAGAGGGCAATTTTGAATTTTTTATTATATTTTCCGCTGAGTTCATTTTACTATTACCATCAAATTTTGCGCCTGCTTGGACCTCCAATATTTTAGTAAAAAGATCGCCGACTAACACACTTTTTGATTCTAAAATAATCTTTTCTTCAGCAATTACTTTCCCTGATATTTTTC
>CBFDUR010000436.1:0-2365 GCA_965613005.1 uncultured Ignavibacteriales bacterium | reverse complement strand
CCATTGCCGGGCGCTCTCAAGGCCAGGCTGTGTGGCTCATGGCAATCACTGCACGTCACACCGGCGTGATACATCTTGCTCTGTATAAAGGAGCCGTAAACGTAAACCTCATCATCTATCTGGCCATCGGCATAATAATCAGGCGGACGGGGCAAATCAGGGTCATAGTGGTCAAGAAAAGTCCCCTTAAAATTGTACGCTTCGGTGATCTGTTCTCTGCGCGAATGGCAACGTGCACATTCATCTACAAGTTTACGGGAAGATGTTCCGGGTGTCATTTTTAAATTTTGCCTGACAATTTTCATGTCCGGCTTATTACCATGTAATGAACTGATATAGTCCACGTGTTTTTTTCCCGGACCATGGCAAGCTTCACAACTTACATTAATAGCCGAGAAGGTAGTGTGAAAAGAATCTGATCTTGCAACATAATTTTGATGCAGATTTGTAGAATGACAGTCAGCACACATTGTATTCCAATTCATTGCACCATTGGTCCAAAATAAAAAGTCATCGGTTCTAATTTTCAAGTGAGGATACAAAGAAAACCACCGTTTCTTTTTTGTATCCCAGGCTACTGTCAAAGCCTGATATTTACCTTTGGGAAACCGGATGAGATACTGTTGTAACGGTGTCCATCCAAAGGTATAAACTATTTTATATGCATGATATTTTCCATCGGGCCCCTTTGTGCGAACCATATAGTTTTTATCCTTTTTATAAAACCTGTAAGTTATTCCTTTGTGCCTGAAAATGATGTTGTTGAAATTTCCGCGTACATTCTTTGCATTGGCAACAGCCATGGCATGGTAATGGTCAGACTTCTCCCACTCTCCGTACGCCTTATTATGACACGCTTCACAGGTCTTTGCTCCGACAAAGTCCTGGTTTGAATTTTTTATATTTAGCATATTCAATTAGACACTTTATTGATATTAGTTTAAAATCGGCTAGAATTTAATTTATGATTAAAATAGATACCATTGAAATAGGTAACAATAGACCTTTTGTGCTTATTGCCGGTCCATGTGTCGTAGAAAGCGAAGAAATAATTTTCCAAACTTCCGAATCGATCAAACAGATTACCGAAAAGTTGGAAATTCCTTATATATTTAAATCCAGTTATAAAAAAGCTAATCGCACTAGCATTGATTCATTTACGGGAATAGGTGACGAAAAATCATTAACAATTTTGAGAAATGTAAAAGAACAATTGGGGTTACCGGTTCTAACTGATATTCATTCGGTAGCAGAAGTAAAAATTGTAGCTGAAAAAGTAGATGTTTTGCAAATACCTGCATTTTTATGCCGTCAAACCGAATTGTTAATTGCAGCAGGAAAAACAGGGAAAACAATAAATATTAAAAAAGGACAATTCTTAGCACCTGAAGATATGAAGTTTGCAGCTGATAAAGTTGCTTCTACCGGAAATAAAAACATATTGCTGACCGAAAGAGGAACAATGTTCGGATATCATAATCTTGTGGTTGATATGCGTTCTTTGCAAATAATGCGGGAGCTCGATTATCCGGTGGTTATGGATGCTACTCATTCGGTTCAGTTACCAAGCAAAGAAAATACTAGTGGTGGACAACCAAAATTTATTAAAACATTAGCACGCGCTGCAATTGCAGTGGGAATAGATGCTTTATTCCTTGAGGTACATCCAAATCCGGCTGTTGCGCTGAGCGATGCTGCTAGTCAGCTTCCTTTAAGTGAATTGAGCGAGTTGTTAATTGAGT
The DNA here is from genome assembly GCA_965613005.1 of uncultured Ignavibacteriales bacterium. GTDB lineage: Bacteria > Bacteroidota > Ignavibacteria > Ignavibacteriales > Ignavibacteriaceae > CAVVVS01. The sequence goes on along the minus strand of CBFDUR010000436.1, from coordinate 623 downwards.
TAAAAGAAATAGATAAGATTGTAAAGAAATATTAATCATTACCCGGGTGATAATCCGGTATTATTTTAACAACTTAAATCTGTATTAAGAATATTGAAACCTGTTGAATTAAATAATAACAATGGAAAAGAAAAAAATTATAACAGCAAAAGAAATGGATAAAAAAATCATAGATTTAAAAATTGAATTACTTAAAAATCCAACAAAAAGGAAAAACATAAAAAAGGAAATTGCAAAACTGTTAACTATGAAAAATCAAACTAAAATAAATGGAGAAAATAACTAAAGTGGAAATTTGTCCGAAATGTGGATTGCCTATGCCGGCATGTGTTTGTGGCGAAATTGCTAAGACACAACAGCAGATTACTGTAAAAACGGAAAAAAGGCGTTTTGGAAAAGTTAATACAATAATAAGTGGATTTGATGACGGTGTCGACACTAAAGAAATCTCTTCCAAAACTATGGAATCATCGAAAGTATCGAACCTATACTTTATAGGTGAAGTGGTAGATGTTACCGGCCATCTCGGCGGTCATAATTTCCAATGGGCCTGGGCGTCCGCCGTTGCGGCTGGGGAAGCCGTGTAGGATATCTGTCAATGGCTGGCGTTGTCATCGCCAAGG
>CBFDUR010000435.1:0-2375 GCA_965613005.1 uncultured Ignavibacteriales bacterium | reverse complement strand
AAAATGGAAAAAATAAATCAAAACTCATCCCCCGCCTTCTCTTACAAAGAGAAGGGGCTAAAACAAGCTACTTTGCAGCTTTTTAAAAGTCCCTCTCTTGAAAGAGAGAGATTTAGGGTGAGTTTCTTAGCTTCCATTCATACTCTTTGCTATTTTTTTTAAAAAACTTTACTTTATAGATAGACAGATACTAAGTAGTCTTCATTTATTACTTATCTCAAAAAAGCTTCTTTAAGACCTCCATCAACAGGGATAATATGCCCTGTTGTTCTGCCGGCCTTATCCGATATCAAATAATAACCCGCTTCAACAATATTTAAAGGATGAACATCTTTATTTAACAAAGTTCGCTTAGCATAGAAATTTGCCAATTTGTTTCGTAAAGATTCGGTGTTTTCATTTTGATCAAACTTTATTTGATATTTTTTGAGACTATTTATTATCCGGTCACGTGGGAACATTGTACTGCCTTCAATTACGGTTGCAGGGCTAACTCCATTTACTCTGATTAGTGGAGAATAACGGATTGCAAGCTCCCTAATTAAGTGATTTACCGCAGCTTTGCTAACATCGTACGGTTCACTGCCGGTTTTTGGAACAACGGCATTAGCTGAACTAATTATCAAGATAGTGCCGTTAGTTTTTTGTTTTTTTATTACACTTGCAAACTCTTCAACAAGGATGTAATTACCCGTTACATTTATATTAAATATTTTGTTCCAGGTTTCATCATAATATGAATTCTCTTCTTTATCGGCCGGTATAAAAACTGCTGCTGTATTGATTAATATATCTATGCCGCCAAATTTCAAAATAACTTTATTATATGCACCTATAACAGATTGTCTATCTGTAATATTCATTTGAACAGCTTTTGAAATTTCAGAACCATATCTGGAATTCAACTGTTGAACTGTTTCTTCCGCGGCTTTAATATCAATATCGGCAACCACAACATGAGCTCCTTCACTTGCAAGTTTTAAACAAAACTCACGCCCAATGCCGTTTCCACCGCCAACAATAATTACGATTTTTCCAGCAAATTCTTTTTCTTTAGGTTGACGTTGAAGTTTCGCTTCTTCTAATGCCCAATATTCAATTCTAAAAGCTTCTTTTGAAGATAAAGATACATAATTATTATATACCCTATCCATGCCTACTCCCTCATCAATTACACCTGTATCCATTGATACAGCTCCCTCCATTACGTGAATGGCATTAACATAAAATTCACCCGTTATTCTTGCTTCTTTCTTATTTTTTCCAAAACTAAGCATCCCAACACCGGGTAATAGAACCACGGTTGGTTTTGTGCCTCTTATGGCCGGAGAGCCGGCTTCTTTATTTGTCTCATAATAATTTCTATAATCACTTTTATATTTTTTAAAGGAATCGGACACAGCTTTTTCTAATGATTCAAAGCTATCATTTTGAGGATTCCAATTTACATACATTGGACGGACCTTTGTCCGGACAAAATGATCAGGACAACTTGTACCCATAAAAGCCAATTTTTCTCCATCATGACTATTAACAAACCTTAAGACTTCTTTTAAATCGGAATAATTACCGATTACTGATTTATCCTCTCCAATAACACTTCTAACACTAGGTAGAATTTGTTCAACAATTTTTTTTCTATTCTCAAGCGCTTGATATTTTTGCCCGCCAAATATTTTCTCTCCTTTTTTAGTAATTTTCGATATTACAAACTGTCCCATACTGTCGATTATCTCTAATGTACGCCGGTAACATTCGTAATGACCATCAGCCCAGTTGATCAAACCATGGGAAGCAAGAATAACACCATCCGCATCAGGATTATCGTCAATAACTTTTCTAAGAATAGTACCAAGATGATACCCCGGTCGCTGCCATGGAACCCAAACGATCTTATATCCAAATTCTTGATTAAATTCTGCCAGTAATTGCCGACCATTTGCTGAAGCAGCTATAGCAATCGCCCAGTCGGGGTGCATATGATCAACATTTTTATATGAGATTAATCCGTGCAGAGGCGTATCAATGGATGCAGGGCGTGGATTTAGCCCGAATGTACACAAAGGATAAAATTCAAGCATTTCATCTTCAAACTTTTCTCCTTTGTATTTATTTTCAATTGATAAAAATTTATCCATATATAAAGTTGCAAAACCATCACGTTTGATTGATCCAAGATCTCCACCGCTTCCTTTTACCCATAGTACCTCTATAGATTTATCTAAAAGAATATCGTTCATCATAATTTTAGAAGAAGTATTTCCACCTCCAAAATTAGTTATACGTAAATCTGAACCTAATAAGTTAGATCGATAGCGTAATTTTTCAGGTTCATCTAGTTTATCGGCATATTCTTTATCCCATTTATCTTCTAA
>CBFDUR010000434.1:0-2377 GCA_965613005.1 uncultured Ignavibacteriales bacterium | reverse complement strand
TATAAGGCAAAGTTGATTCCCGGAATTTCAAAGATTTAAGGAATATTTATAGTTAAAACAAAAGCTTAAAAATGTTAATGAACACCATCAATCATCTTTGTGATTCCTAATTTTGCGGTAATATTTTAAAGATCGATATAATTCATTAATAATGATAATAAAAATTACCTTTTTATATTAGAAAAATTTAATAATATTACTTTATCTTTGTAAATAAAAAAATCACTCGATTTGTTGGAGAGAATATTTTTATAAATATTAAATGGATGAATAAGTTATATGGGAATTAGTATTAAAGACAAAAGTAATTATCTAAAAGGGCTTTTAATAATTGCCAGAAAAGATAATCAACTGGCGGCAAACGAAAAAAAAATAATTAGAGATATTGCAATAAAATTAGGTTTTGCAACCGATTTTTATGAAGACATATTAAAAAGTTTATTGGCAAATAAATATATTGTTGGAAATCCTATTCTTTTTTCAGACATAGAAATTGCGAAATCATTCATATCCGACGGTTTGAAGTTAGCTTACTCGGTTGAGGTTTTAGCCGATAATAAGATCGAATGGATTAAAAAAGTGGCTTCAGTAAATAAGATTGATGAAAAATGGTTCCAAGAAAAATTGGAAAAATTCAAATCCACACCTAATTTTTGGATGAATTCGGAATTGGCACTTTACTCAATTATATAAATACATATTCTATTCAAGTTATAAGCCCTTTTCATTTTCTTTTTTAACGGAAGATTTTTTTTTCCAATTTTCATCCTTTTATTAATTATATCACAAAAACATTTCAGTTATCTTCCAATCGAACATTATAGTTGTTGTTTATTAGCAATATATCTAATTTTACAACTACAAAGTTTTATGATTTGTTAAACTTTGGGATATTTGTCGATACAACAAACTACCGACTAAAAAACAATTTTAAAAATTCTAACAAACTTATTTTTAAGGATACTCTTCAATGAAACTTCCGAGTATTATTAATAGGAAACTTTATGAAAAAAATGAAAGCGCTGGTAAAAAAATATGCCGAGCCGGGTTTATGGCTTGATGAAGTTCCGGTACCCGAAATCGGCATTAATGATGTACTAATCAAAATACATAAAACTGCAATTTGTGGAACTGATATCCATATTTATAATTGGGACGAGTGGGCGAGAAAAACAATTCCCGTTCCAATGGTTACCGGACACGAATATGTCGGAGCTGTTGAAGCGATGGGTAGTAACGTTCACGATGTAGAAATCGGAGAACTAGTCAGCGGTGAAGGGCATATTGTATGCGGACATTGCAGGAATTGCCGAGCCGGTAGAAGGCATCTCTGTAGAAATACAATGGGAGTAGGCGTAAATCGATCCGGCTGCTTTGCCGAATATTTAAGTATCCCTGTTTCTAATGTGTGGCATGCCGATAAATCTATACCAAAAGATATCTTATCCATTTTTGATCCTTTCGGCAATGCAACTCATACGGCATTATCCTTTAATGTTCTCGGCGAGGATGTACTGATAACCGGCGCCGGTCCCATTGGAATAATGGCAGCGGCAATTGCTAAACATGCGGGAGCGCGTTATGTCGTTATAACCGATCTGAACCCATACCGGTTGGAATTAGCCCGGAAAGTCGGCGTAACAAGAGCTGTAAATATTTCTAAAGAAAATATTAAAGATGTAATGAGTGAACTAGAAATGAAAGAGGGATTTGATGTTGCTTTGGAAATGTCCGGAAATGTGGAAGCTCTTAAAAATATGATATCGGCTATGTGCCATGGCGGCAAAATTGCCTTACTCGGAATATTGCCGTCTAATGCAGCTATTAATTGGGAAACGATTATCTTTAACGGTATTACACTGAAAGGAATTTACGGGCGGGAAATGTTTGAAACCTGGTATAAGATGACTGTTATGGTTCAATCGGGGCTTGATATATCACCGGTTATAACACATCATTTTACGTTTGAATCTTTTAAGGAAGGATTTGAATTAATGAAAACAGGTAATTCAGGAAAAATTATTTTGGATTGGGTTAAGTGAACCATAAATGAGGCTTATAAATAAATCCTTCGATTTTTAATTAAAAGATATTTTATAAAATGATTGTTGTATTAAATCGATTAATTGTCAATAATAAAAAAGAGAAAAAAACTATTTAGATTATTAATATGATTAACCAAAGATAAATTTACTGAGCTTATAAAACGAACTATTATAATGCAAGATTTCAGAAATTTTTACAGTAATAACTAGAAGGATTAAAAATAGTAGTAGAAAAAAAAGGAGTTATTATGAACGAATCGGTAAAAACATATTTTCGAGAACAACTCAATCAAATTGATAAGGAAGGTCTTTTCAAACAAGAAAGGATAATA
>CBFDUR010000433.1:0-2390 GCA_965613005.1 uncultured Ignavibacteriales bacterium | reverse complement strand
ATATTTAGGGGGTGGGATAAGTTGTTCTATCCAACCCCCTAAAGTTATTCTATTCCACTCCCTAAGGTGGGTTAATAGTATTGAAAACACCCCATTTGGGTAGTTTTTATTAGCATTATTTTTTAAGAAATTGTATTTAGATTTGTGACCAAAAGCATAAAATAATCAACAGAATAATTGACGTGATTACAATTAAAACAACATCATTTAACGTTCACACTAAAGGGAATACAGATATTATTGATATCACCGGCGATATCCAAGAAAAAATTAGTTCCTCCGGCTTCAATGAGGGAAATACGCTGATTTTTGTTAGCGGATCAACGGCAGGAATTACCACAATAGAATTTGAGCCGGGTTTGAGAAAAGATTATCCCAATTTTTTCGAAAAAATTATTCCTTCGAATATAAGGTATCATCATAATGATACCTGGCATGATGGGAACGGACATTCACACTTGCGTGCATCCCTGCAAGGGGCTTCTTTTAATGTGCCGTTTTCAGAAGGACGATTGCTTTTAGGTACATGGCAACAAATAATCTTAATTGATTTTGATAATAGATCGAGAAACAGAGAAATAATTGTTCAGATTATAGGAGATAAATTCGATGAAAAGTAAATCCGTTTTTTTTGGTTTAGTAATAATTTTATTATTTACATTTACTCAATCTGCTTTTTCCTGGGGAAAAAAAGGACATAAATTAATTAACAAGATGTCCGTTTATTATTTTCCTCCGGCTATGAAACCTTTTATGAAATGGCAGTCATATCTAGAAAAACATGCCTCTGATGCTGATTTAAGAAAAAAAATTGATCCGTCGGAAAGGCCGAAACATTATATCGATATCGATTATTATAAGTCATTTCTAGAAGGTAAAATGATTGAAAACGAAAACTCATTAATATCGAAATACGGAAAAGATGTGGTTATTAAAGAGGGTATTCTTCCATGGGCAACTTTAAATACATTCAAGAATTTAACTAAAGCATTTAAAAACAAAAATAAAGAAAAAGCACTTTTTTATGCCGCAGATTTAGGACATTATGTTGCCGATGCTCATCAACCGATGCATACGGTAATGAATTATAACGGTCAATTAACCGGGCAAAAAGGTATACATGCCAGGTATGAAATTACTATGGTAAATGAACATTTAAAAGACCTTAAAAAAGCCTTTAAATTTCGTTCAGCCCCATACATAAAGAACCCGTTAAAATTTATTTTCAATTACATTTCCAATTCGAACTCGGTATGCGATGTACTCTTTGATGCGGATAAATTAGCGGAAAAAGAAGCAGGTTCTACGGAAAATCAAGATTATTACCGTATACTTTGGTTTAGAACCAAATACATTACAAAAATTCAATTTAACCATGCTGCCGAAGATATTGCTTCTTTAATATATACTGCTTGGGTTCAAGGTGGTAAACCTTCATTTGATCAAATGAAATAAAAACAATTTAATTATGGGCTATTTTAAAAAGCTCAATAGGGTTATTCTGAAGGAACGAGGCGATTGAAGGGTCTCTTATTTTATAATGGATTAGAAATTCTTCATGGAGTTTATACTGCGAAATGAATGTGCACAGAATTGGAATGACACATCAGTATTTTTAGAATAAACTCAATTATAAAATAATAAGATAATTAAAAAGGATTAAAAGAATATCATAAGGAAAGATAAATGAAAATAAAGTTTATATTAATAATATTTTTGGCATTTTATCAGATTGGTATATCGCAGGTTCTAAGCTCTTCGCCCCAATTTCCGGCCGATACGGATACAATAACCATTACGTACGACGCAACTAAAGGCAATAAGGCGTTAGTTGGTTATACCGGCGATGTTTATGCTCATACCGGTGTAATAACTAATTCAAGTACTTCTCCCTCCGATTGGCGACATGTTAAAGGTGATCCGAATAGCTGGGGAAATAATTCTAAAGAACCGAAAATGACGAGAATCGGGACCAATCTTTACCAAATTATAATTGCTAACCCAAGAAAATATTACGGCGTTCCCAATACCGAAACAATTTTAGACTTGGCGTTTGTTTTTAGAAGCGCTTCAAAAGTCGGCTCCGATTATATAGTCGGTCGAAATGCTGATGGAAGTGATATTTTCTTAAAAATTTATCAAACCGGTTTAAATGTGAACATTACTTCACCCTCTCAGACTCCTTATTTCGTAAATCTAAACGACTCGGTAAAAATAGAAGTCGTATCAAGTGATGCAAAAAATTTATCTTTGTATATAACTGATAATCTTGTAGCTCACACCGATACCAATCATATTATATATTATGCAAAAGCGGTTGCTTATGGAGATACATGGATTAAAGCAATTGCTAAGGACGTTTATAATCATTCGAAAATTGATTCGACCTA
>CBFDUR010000432.1:0-2393 GCA_965613005.1 uncultured Ignavibacteriales bacterium | reverse complement strand
ACACTTGATAAACATTTCAGCTTAATAAATAAACACATAAATTTTGAAATATTATGAACATAAAGCATTCATCTCGAAGCCCCCAATAAAGTGCATCGGGGTAAACTTGCCGAGATACCATAGCATTTCTTTGGAATAATCTAGTATTGGACTAAGTCGAAGGAAGATCTTAGCTCAACATCGTTTTCAACCTAACAAAACCACTGTGTTTTAATTTTAGTTTTGAGGAAAAAATATTAGATTTGTTTATCGTACCGGTTTTAGTGTAACTGTTTGGTAAGTTAACTTTAGCGTTAGCTGTAATAGAATTATCAAAAGAATAACTGAATCGCTAATCAGATAATTTTTACTTAATTTAGATTATAATGTGAAGAATATAGTTTAAATTGTAAATATTTACAATGCCGACAATAAAAAACATATCAAATGGTTTTAGATCTTTCTTCTTTAGTTTTGATTGCAATGAATTTATGCATGTACGTGTTAGTAAAGGAAATATGGTATGTAAGTTTTGGATAGAGCCGATAGCTTTAGCAAAAAATTATGGGTTTTCGGCTAAAGAACTAAATAAGATAATGAAAATAATCAAAAAAAAACATTGAATTAATAAAAGAAGTTTGACATGAGCACTGTGGTAAATATTGATCCCCGTATCAAAAATATTAAAATGACAAATGAGACCATCACAGCCTATCTAGAAGTTGGAAGAATAATAAGTATTCCTTTGACTTGGTCTTGGCGGTTAACCGAAGCAACAAAAGAACAACGAAGTAAATATAAGATCATTGGTAATGGAATAGGGGTTCATTGGCCGGAAATTGATGAGGATATAAGTGCCGAAGGTATGTTATTTGGAATACCTGCTAAGAGACCTCAAAATGTAGAAAAGAAGTCAGCGTAATCAATTTTTATATTAGAAACTCACGTTACGCAAAATTTACTTTCATTCTCAACTGTATTTAGCTTTTCCCTCTATCGTGTCGTCTACTATTATTACTCCATCTTCCCTTGCTAATTCTTTTATTGTTAACTTCCATAACTCCGCTGACATGAAATCCTTTGAACTTAAAAATCTTGTAATCTTATCGTGACTTATTTTCCCTTCTGATAATATCGAAAGTCCTGTGGCTGTTGTATATGAATATGAACTCATTAAATAATCAGAGTATATTTCTAAGAGTTGCTTGTTCATGTCTAACCTCTTATTTTCTTACTTAGAAATTTAATGATTTTCTAACTTTCTGCGTAACGTGAGCTATTAAATAGAATAAAGCTTTTTGGATTTTTGTTTCAAATGAACGTCTTCTTTATAGTGAACTTATGTGTCATTTTATGTTTTAATCACTGAATAAATGGAAAGGTAAAGATTGAAAAGTAAAAAATCTATATGGTTAATTTTGTTATTAACACTATTATTCGGCGGGTGGGGAAAAGTTGGGCATAAAATTATTAATAAGAATTCAGCCGCTTTTTTACCCGGGGAAATGGAATTCTTTAAAAATTGGGCATCGTTTTTAGCTGAGCATGCTTCGGATGCGGATTATAGAAAAAACCAAGATCCCAATGAATCTCCCAAACATTATATTGATATTGACAGGTACCCTGAATTTGTTTCGTACGGAGCTATTTCCCAGAACTTTGATTCCTTGGTTTCAATTCATGGCTATAATACTGTTATTCGTAACGGAATTTTACCCTGGACAATTATTACTTCGGTAGATTCATTAACTCAACAATTCAAAAGAAAAGATTGGAATAAAGTTAAACAAACAGCCGCCGATCTCGGTCATTACGTTGGAGACTCATACATGCCGTTGCATTTGACTGAAAACTACAATGGTCAATTTACAAATCAGCAAGGTGTGCACTCAAGGTATGAGTCATCCATGATTGGTAAATTTGAATCCTTGATTACATACTCTCCCGATACCGCTTCCTATGTTTCGAATGTATCCAATTTTGTTTTTAGCTATATATACTATAATTATAATTATGTTGATTCGGTTTTATCTGCCGATCGAATTGCAACTTCAATTGCCGGGAATAATTATTCCGATGTGTATTATAATGAATTGTGGCGTTTAACGGGTAAATTTACAATTAAATTATTTAAAAGTGCTTCCGACAAATTAGCCGGTTTGATTTATACTGCATGGGAAAATGCCGGTAAGCCGATGCCGAAATCTACAAATGTCGTTTACAATAATTATTTGCCTGTCGGTTATAAACTGTATCAAAATTATCCTAATCCTTTTAATCCTGAAACTATAATAAAATACAAAATAAATGCAGGTACCAAAGGAAGCATTCATGTTTTATTAAGAATATACGACATGCTCGGAAGAGTCGTTGCAGATGTTGTAAACAGTGATAAACCCACCGGTGAATATCAG
>CBFDUR010000431.1:0-2400 GCA_965613005.1 uncultured Ignavibacteriales bacterium | reverse complement strand
CCAAGTACAGGACCTTTTATATTACCCGAACCGCCTATTAAAACTGCGGTTAAAATAAAAATAGCCTCATTCAAATTAAAACTTGTAGGATCAATATAAGAGACATAAGCTGCATAAATAGCCCCGGCAATTCCAATAAACCCGCTTGAAACAACAAAAGCCCAAACTTTGAATTTGGTTATATCCCGCCCAAGTGTAAGTACCGAAATTTCATCGTCTCTAATACCTTTCAAAACTCTGCCGAAAGGTGAATGAATAAGATGGCGGAAAAGAAATACGGTTAGTGCAGCAAGTATAGTTGAAAGTATTAGAAACGGAACTATACCGGAAATTTCAAATGTTCCAAAAAGTTTCGGAGCGGGAATTCCGGGAATACCGTAAGGACCGCGCGTTACGGCAATCCAATTATACATAATTGTGTAAACAATTAACTGAAAACCGAGAGTAGCGAGAACAAAATAATCACCTTTTAATTTAAGAGAAGGATAAGCAATCGTTAAGCTTGAAACCGCCGTAAAAAGAAACACAAAAATTAAAGTAGGAATTAACGGAAGATTTAATGTCATCAGTGCGTAAACGGCAAGGTATGCTCCTATACCATAGAAAGCAGCTTGACCGATAGATAATAAATTTGTAACTCCGACAAGCAAGTTTGTACTTGTTGAAAGAATGATATAAATATTTATCATTATAATTATATGTAGGAGATAATTCAATTTTTAAATCAGTCGATTATTTCTAATGGTTTTTTTCATTTATTATCTGTTTTATCAAAATCTTTATCTTTACTCATATCCCTAACTGATTCCGGATCAGTTTACATAAGCTTTCTTTTATCTCTGCGTGACGCGGAACCGGCGCATGTTTTCCGTTATTTGGATTGGCATAAATATCATGTTTTTTACCATGGCGTTTTAAATAACATCCTGCCTTTACCAATTCCCTTATGAAGTTTCCTCTTTTCACACAACATTCACTATAATATTTTTGGTCCTGGATTTTGGATGATATACTTTTGGTTCTTCTCCAACCATAAGTTTGTATGCATCTATAATATTTTCTTCAAGTTCTTTTAAATTCTTCCCTTGGCTAAAAATTCCCGGCACTTCGACTAGTTTACCCACATACCAATTATCCTCGATCCAATATTCAAGTGTAAATTTATTTTTCATAATATCACCTGATTGTTAAAACTTTAAAATATTTTAATAATTTAAATTTGAAAAACCATATAATGATTTAACATTTTTTTAACTTTTCTAAAATTGTCTTTATTTTATTCATTCCACTTTTATTTTTATATGTTTGTATTTTCTAATTATGTTTGAGTCCATAATAAAAGTTCATCCATACAATCAATCAATCATACACTCACATTTATACATATTTCCATTTCACAAAATTAATCATTTCCTTCCCGTAAAAGGCATCCCGATAAAAAGACATCGGGACAAGCTGGGACAGGTGTGTGTCTGCTTACAATCATGGATGTTTTATAATCATTTTTTAATGAGGAATAAATATAATTTTAAAGATATTAAAATTTATTATTATTTCAAATGAAACATTATTTACACAGAAATTCAGGGGCAAAATATTAGTACCTCGTTTAAGGCAGTAATATCAGCCTGAAAACAGTATGCCTAGCGTCAAGCCCGCTGTGGGTTTGGATTTTATCGTTCTCTAATATTTGTTTGTTTTTCTGCTGATTAAATCCCTCATTTTCTATCTTCCACCTTAAGCGTCCTGAGTGATTAATTTGTGCTGCATTCTTCTTGCTTATCTTAAAACTACTTACATATACAAATCTCTTCGTTGTCGTCTCTTCTCCGGTCGTTGTTATTTCTTTTGTCTCTATCCAATTTAGTTTCGTCCCCTTATAATCTATTTCATTTATCCATTGATGTGTTGTAACGATTTCTTCCTCCGGCCTTATGATATCTTTAACTTTACCGATAGCCGCTTAAAGGCTTTTAGTTCCGAATCCTGCTTATTGTATTCAGCTCCGTCGTTCTCTATCCATTCTGTACCGAGCGATATTGACAAACCTATCGGCAATACCAACTTTTAGCTTCCAATACATTATGAAAGTAACTTCTCTTTCCACTTGCATAAGTGCTGAGCAAACATTTATCGTAGTGTCGTTTATCAAAACTCATCACTCCCGTACCATCTATGGCTACTACAAAGTACTTCCCTAACAACCGCCATTTATGTAGTACTTTTTTCTCTAATAGCTCTTCTACTATTTTTACTTTGAATCTCTCTAACTCTTCCGGTGATATTATTTGATATACATCATTTACCGTATCCATGTGAGGTAAGGACATTGCAAAGAGTTCTTCATAATTCTTAAGAAACTTTGGGCTGCGCCTCTCATTATTATATGCATTGCGAGAA
>CBFDUR010000430.1:0-2405 GCA_965613005.1 uncultured Ignavibacteriales bacterium | reverse complement strand
TCCCTTACTCCAAGAATAAAAAATATCTACATAATCAACGAATTGGACTAGTTCAATTTAAAAATGAAAATGCAAATAAAGATTTTCTTTATTGGGTTATGAGAACAAGAGAGTATCAAGGCTATATAATTGGTTCTGCAAGTGGTACATCAATAATGCATACTTCACCTTCAAGAATAGAAAATTACCAATTTTTAACCCCTCCTCTCCCCGAACAAAAGGCCATAGCCTCAGTCCTTAGCAGTTTGGATGACAAAATAGACTTACTCCACCGCCAAAACAAAACCCTAGAGGCGATGGCTGAAACACTTTTTAGGCAGTGGTTCCCGCCTACGCAAGACCTTCGGCGGGCAAGTGTGGAAGAAACGGATGAGGAAATTGAAACAGCAATTAGACAAGTTATAGATCAAGCCTTTGTAACCGAGAAAGTAATAGATGTTTTTGATGCAGCAGGAATAAAGAAACCTGATATCTCAATACTTTCGGAAGAATTTCTTTTGGAAGTAAAAAATATGGAGCATAAAAACATTGCCCTCGAAGTATTGAAGAAACTTCTCAACGATGAAATTAAATCACGTACGAGAACTAATTTAGTACAGGGTAAATCTTTAATGGTAATGCTGGAAAGTTCAATAAAGAAATATCACAACAAAATATTAACAGCAGCCGAAGTAATTGATGAACTTATAAAATTGAGTAAAGAAATTAAAAAGATGGACAAAGAGCCAAAAGAAATGGGCTTGTCCGAATTTGAATATGCTTTTTATACTGCCATAGCAAACAATGAAAGTGCGCGTGAAGTAATGCAAAAAGATAAACTTAGAGAATTAGCAATTGTATTATTTGAACGGGTAAAACAAAATGCTTCGATAGATTGGACAATAAAAGAGAGTGTAAAAGCAAAATTAAAAGTAATAGTAAAAAGAACGTTACGTCAATACGGTTATCCTCCCGATATGCAAAAGTTAGCTACTGAAACAGTATTAAAACAAGCTGAATTAATTGCAGAGGAGTTGACAGGGAAAGGATAGAAAAGTATTAAAGAGATTAATTACCTGTCCTTCAACTTATACAGCCCAGTATTTATTTTCCTCCGTCTCATAAAATATTATTAATAATTTTGAATGTATATTCATTTTCTATTAAATTTATTTTTTACGATCATTTTAATTTAGATTCATTAATAACATCTATATTTTTGTAAAATAGGCTGAATTTATGCAATTTTCTAAAAGGCTCGACCGGCTTCCTCCGTATTTATTCGGCGAGTTAAATTCAATAAAATTGAAGAAAAGACAACAAGGTAAAGACATTATTGACTTAGGTATGGGTAACCCGGATGGGGCTACTCCCGGCTTTATTATTGATAAATTGAAACAGACCATTGACAACCCCAAAACTCATCGGTATTCCAGGTCTAAAGGGATACCGGGAATTTTAAAAGCTATTTCCAGAAAGTATAAACGGGATTTTAATGTTAATATAAATCCGGAAACCGAAGCAGTTGCCACCATTGGAAGTAAAGAAGGACTGGCGCATCTTTGCCTGGCAATCTTAGATGACGGCGATGTTGTTCTGGTTCCAAATCCGTCGTATCCTATACACATCTATGGCGTCACCGCAGCCGGTGCAAATGTAATCTCTATTCCGTTAACCGAAGAAAAGGATTTTATCCCCGACATATCACTAATAACAAGAGATATGTGGCCGAGACCAAAAATGCTTATTTTGAATTTTCCCTCAAATCCTACTACCGCCGTTGTAGACCTCGATTATCTGAAAGAAATAATTGCTTTTGCAAAAAAGTCGGACATGATAGTCATTCACGATATGGCTTATAGCGATATCGTATTTGACGGAACAAAAGTACCCTCTATTTTACAAGTACCCGGCGCTAAAGAAATTGCAGTTGAATTTTTCACAATGTCGAAAAGTTACAACATGCCCGGATGGAGAGTTGGTTTCTGTGTAGGTAATTCTGAAATATGTAATGCGCTTGCTAAACTAAAAAGTTTCTATGATTATGGGATGTTCACCCCAATTCAGGTAGCCGCTATTGCAGCATTGGATTCCCCTCCCAAAGTTACTTTTGAAATTGCAAAAGTATACAAAAGTAGAAGAAATGTTTTAGTCGAAGGATTAAATAATACCGGCTGGAATGTAAAAAAACCAAGAGCGAGTATGTTCGTATGGGCGAAAATTCCCGCAAAATTTAAGGAAATGGGATCAATTCAATTTTCAAAGTTGTTAATTGAAAAAGCCGATGTGGTAACATCTCCGGGAGTTGCTTTCGGAGAATATGGTGAAGGTTATGTAAGAATTTCATTGGTTGAAAATGAGCAACGTATAAAACAAGCAATAAGAAATATCAAAAAAATAATGGGTCAATGATTTGTGATTCTAAA
>CBFDUR010000429.1:0-2414 GCA_965613005.1 uncultured Ignavibacteriales bacterium | reverse complement strand
ATAATACACTTTAGTACTGTCATATTTTGATAAAAAATAATATCCAATACCAATTAAAAGCAGTATAATCAGAATCCAAATAATTATCGTCCACCAATTTAATGGGATCTTAATTGGAGGTTTAATGTCTTTGATGCCCTTTTTCAGATTAACCTTTAATATGCTGACCGTAAAAGTAACCGGATTTGAAAGTGCTGAATAAAGAGTAGTATCATTCTGCTTTTTATATTTAACAGTAACGGCCGGAATAGTAACATTTGCCGAATCATACTTCGAAAAAACATATTCAAATATTGTTATTTTATTATTGCTTTTTTCCTTTACCTTTGGGTTCTCAATATTTATTATGTTCAATCCGGCAACAGTGTCATTTACAACGGGAGTTAATATTTTATAATTTTCCGGAGAAATGACACGAATCGTATAGTGAATATAATCACCTATCAGATAGGCAGATGAATCCGCAGAAGCCGTTAAACGAACCTGCGCAAAAGTTCCCGTTGTTAAAAATAATATTAACGACAGATGCAGAAATATTTTTTTTACCATCTCTTCTCACGCAGTCTAAAGAATTCTACTAAAGGCTTAATGTAATTTTGCCCGGCTAGGACTTCAATGCTATCTAATCTGCCGGATAAAAACAAATGTTTACGTTTTTCCTCATTTTCTGCAATAAATTTTTTAAACATTTGTTGTGTTTTAGAATTACTTGTATCCAACCATCTTTCTTCACCGGTTTCCGCATCACTAAATTTAACAAGCCCCATTTTAGGTAACTCATTTTCTCTCACATCCTTCAACACAATACCGATCAAATCATGTCTTCTTCCCATAACTCTTAAAATTTTTTCATAACCATCGTCCATAAAATCAGATATCAGAAACATTATGCTGCGCTTTTTAATTGCATTGTTCATATATTCGAGCGCGCCTTTCAAATTTGTGGTTTTTCCCTTTGGTTCAAATGAAAGGACTTCACGGATAATTCTTAAAACGTGTTTTCTACCTTTTCTAGGAGGAACAAACTTTTCAATTTTATCGGTAAAAAGAAGAAGTCCTACTTTATCGCTATTTTTCATTGCTGAAAAAGCTAGGATAGCACTTAATTCGGCAGCTATTTGTTGTTTGGTTTTATCTATAGTTCCAAAGATTAGTGAACCGCTCATATCCACCATCAAGACGACGGTTAATTCACGTTCTTCTTCAAATACTTTTATAAAAGGGTGACCAAAACGTGCGGTAACATTCCAATCTATATTTCGGATGTCATCACCAAATTGATATTCTCTAACTTCTGAGAATTCCATTCCTCTTCCCTTGAAAACGGAATGATATTCACCCGAGAAGACTTGGTTCACCAACCCTTTGGTTTTTATCTCAATTTGTCTTACTTGTTTAATTAATTCTTTTGTTAACAATGTAGTTTAAGTTTAAATTAAAAATGAAGACTATCCTTAAAACGAATCCGGACATAGACTTGACGATAGATTCAATTACGGTACTTCTATTTTGTTCAAAATCTCATGAATTACATTCTCGGAAGTAATTTCCTCTGCTTCAGCCTCATAGGTTACGGCAACACGATGCCTCATTACATCAAGGCAAACTGCTCTGACATCTTCCGGTATTACGTATCCTCTTCTCTTAATGAAAGCTATTGCTTTTGCACTTAAAGCGAGATTGATTGTAGCTCTTGGAGAAGCTCCATAACTTATAAAATCTGCCAATTTATCCAATCCGAATTCCTTTGGTACACGCGTTGCAAAGACTATATCCAGGATGTAGTTTTCTATTTTTTCATCTATATAAACATCGTGGATTAAATTTCTGGCTTTTAAAATATCTTCGATTGTTACTACCGGTTGAATGATATTGTTAGTGGGGTTAACATTCTGCCTCATAATATTTAATTCTTCTGTTTTTGAAGGATAAGTAATCTCCACCTTCAACATAAATCTATCAACTTGAGCCTCGGGCAGTGGATAAGTTCCTTCCTGTTCTATCGGATTTTGAGTTGCGAGAACTAGGAAAGGTTCTTCGAGTTTGAAGGTTTTCTCACCGATTGTTACCTGTCGTTCCTGCATTGCTTCAAGAAGCGCACTTTGTACTTTGGCAGGCGCACGGTTAATCTCATCGGCTAAAATGAAATTTGAAAAGATAGGACCTTTCTTGATTAAAAAATTACCCTCTTTTTGATTATAAATTTGCGTTCCGATTAGGTCGGCAGGAAGCAAATCGGGAGTAAACTGAATTCGACTATAAGTTAATCCGAGAACGCCACCAATGGTATTCACCAACAGTGTTTTGGCAAGTCCTGGAACACCCACTAGCAGAACGTGTCCTTTACTTAAAATCGAAATTAAGGTTTGTTCTACAATTTCGTCTTGACCTACTATTACTTTGGCAATTTCGCG